>NZ_JCAALS010000016.1:0-153762 GCF_059686975.1 Paenibacillus xinjiangensis
AAAGCAGCCCATCCTCTGATGAGGAATGAGCTGCTTTTTTAGTTTTTCAATCACTTTTACCATCTCGGAGTGCCCATTTCCTCAAAATCAAGGCTTTTGCAGGGCTCTCGAGATTGGGGCTGGCAGGATAAGAGCATTATACGGTCATTCTGTTCCTCAAAAGATAATGAAGGGGGAGAGTATTCCCCCAGCAATCCTGTATCATGGAACTGCGAGGCATCTGGTTGAGCAGATTTTATCTGAGGGGCTGCAGCCAATGGCGAGGCAGTATGTTCATATGTCAGTTGATATTAATACTGCGAATTTAGTAGGAAAACGTAAAGATTCCAACCCTGTGCTGCTAAAGATACTAGCTGAAAAGGCTTTTAGTAAGGGGGGTGAAATTCTACCAAGGCAATAACGCAGTATGGTTGGCGGATTATGTGCCACCTATATTCATTGAATTAGATTAATCTAAGTTGAGTGATTTAAACCTTGATTGGCTTCATGCCTTTCAAGGTTTCTTTTTTAGGTGGGGCTACCAGCTCTCACTTCCCAGAGTGCTCCAGCTTCCGATAGGCACGGGGGGACAAGCCGGACAGCTGCTTGAACACTCTGCCGAAGTGGGAGAAGTTCTCGAATCCGCAGTGCTCCGATACTTGAGTCACACTCCAGTTCGTTTCGCGAAGCAGATGTTCGGCTTCTTTGATCCGGGTTGTGTTGATGTACTGGGTGAAGCCGAAGCCGGTGACTTCCTTGAAGACACGGCATAAGTGGCCCTTGCTGACAAAAAATTGCTTGGCAATGTCGTCCAGATGCAGCGGCTCCCTATAGTGTTGATTAATGTGGCGGACAATATCCGTTACCCTCTGCTGAACCGGGGTAAGCTCGATATCAGGCAGATTCTTACGCTTCAGAACGTGACGAGATGTGAACAGCAGTAATTCAATCGCCATGTTCCGGATATGCAGCTGATAGCCTGGGGGACACTCGCTAAGTTCGGTCAAGAGAGAGAGAAGCAGCTCCTCCACCTGCATCCGTTCCTGCAGATTCAGTCTGATGAGCGGATGGCCATCGGCGAAGGGGGCCAGGAGCAGATCTATATCCTCCGGTGAAATGCCGTTAAAGAAGGCTTGACCAAAATGGAGGACGACTCGTTCGTGATTGGGCATGCTAAGCCCTGATGTTTTGTGTACGACGTTGGAATCGATAAGCACCATATCGCCTTGCTGGATGTGGTGAACGGAATCTCCGATAAAGAAGTTTCGTTCACCACTATATAGATAAAAAATTTCGTGCGATTTATGGTAGTGGGTATTCGTCATGGAATGATGGCCGAATCTCCGGTCGAATTCGATCCACAAGGGTTCGCTTATTGATCCATGGAGCAGTGTGTCGGGAAGCGATTGAATAGTCATGGAGAGCTCCTTTCACTGACAAAAGACTATACATATTATATCAATATATGCGGGGTTTGTGGAATATTTGTTTATTAATGCGGAGAAATAACTCCTATATTTATGCTAATCTTGGAGCAAGGAAATCAATTTTAATCAAAGAGGCCTTACCAATAGAAAGATCATGCATAATATACGGAGGAATCGATCCTATGCGCAAATTTGAATGTAACGAAGACGAAGTAAAGGAACTCATAGACCGGGTCGTACGCAAAACGATGAATATGGATTTCACTTGGAACTGGTCTTGCGGTGTAGCTTTTTACGGAATTAGCAAAGCTTGGGAAGTAACAGGCAATCAAGAATATATCGATTTTCTGGTCAAATGGGTTGATGAATATTTGGAGCTTGGGCTGCCGCCTATGATGGTCAATGCTTGTGCGATGGGGCATACAATGTTGACCCTGCATGAAGCTACAGGTGACTCGAAGTATCTTGACCTGGCGCTGATGAAAGCCGAATATTTGCGAAAAGATGCTATCCGATTCGGGGAAGGCGTCTTCCAGCATACGGTATCCTCTTCGAATGACTTCCCGGAGCAGGCGTGGGCGGATACGTTGTTCATGGCCGCTTATTTCCTTCTGCGTCTTGGATATAAACTGGACAATAAGGAATACATTGACGATGCGCTTAATCAATTTTACTGGCATGAAGAATACCTTCAGGACACGAAGACGAATTTGTTCTATCATGCATGGGATAATGTAAGAGAAGATCATCTGTCCGGTATTTACTGGGGGAGAGCGAATGCATGGGCCGCTTATACGATGGCACAGGCTTACAAAATGCTGAATCCCTTTATGCCGATGTGGATGCAGATCGGTGGGGCTCTCGGCGATCAATTAAGCGCTTTGGTCAGGCTTCAATCACCGAATGGCCTGTGGCGCACGGTATTGAATGATGAGACCTCCTATGAGGAAACTTCAGCCTCCGCAGGTATTGCCGCAGCACTTGTCGTTAATGGGCATCCGCTGCATCAGAACTATATGGCCAAAGCCTATGAAGGCATTCTGGCTAACATTGATGAAGATGGTACGGTCCGGAATGTATCTGCAGGTACGGCAGTCATGCATAGCGTAGATGATTACAAGGTCATCTCCAAGAAGAGAGCACAAGGCTGGGGCCAAGGATTAACATTGGCTTATCTGGTGGCCATGCTTCAGAATAAGGAAGTTGTCAGTAAGATATAGGTAACGAACTTTAATCGAAAACACCTATTCACGTTGAATGACGAATGTAAATTCGAATTCTCCATGAATAGGTGTTTTTTTATAGGAATAAAGCAATCATTCCACATAGTCCTGCAAGCGTACACATGACACCGCCAAAACGGGTTGATCCAATATAAACCTATTTCGCCTCCTACTTTTATGAGACCCGAATATAAGAAGTACACTGAATAAAATCATACTGCCCCCAATAATTTGTATTTTTACCAGTGTATCATTATATAAGGTGACAGGTACAGGCTTCGCTTATATGCCGCTGCTCGAATCTCCCATCTTTACTCGATATTCGTTGTCCGATCACTCGTCTACATTATTGACCATATGAATATATTTGTAGAGAAGGCGGATGAATGAAGGAGGAATGGAGCAAATGGAGAGTTTGTCTACTGCTACTAATATACATATCGGCAGCATGCCAAATATGCAAAAGATTAATGACTTTATCGAGCTTATCCGTGAAGTCAATGAGCTTCTTCAACAAGAAGAAGATCTTTATCCAGCCAATCAACGGGTGACGAAGATGATTGGACGCCTGACACAGCAATTGCGCGCCTACTACTCGCCCGAGGAAATATTGAATGTTCTAAGCAATGAATATATGGTAATGAACCAGCGTATGCTGCAGGAAAAGTTGTCAAAAGCCGAATTTCAAGTGGAGCTGGCTGATTCTCAAGCGATTTGCAGAGCAGAGGATTCCGTGCTGGATATGATTACACAGTTGCCCTACTGGACTATATATATGGCCTTGGTTAGCGAGGAGCTGTCCATGCTTCGTCAGTTGTCTCGTCATGACGGTCAGATGGAGAGGTCACCAATTGTGTTCGTTGGCAGCGGACCGATGCCGCTAAGTCCGATTATTCTTCATTTATTCTCTAATGAGGAGGTCATCTGTCTGGATATCGACCCTGTGGCCTGTGAGGCATCCCGATCTTTCCTTGAGAAAATGGGCTTGCGAACGAAAGTGGCTGTCATTATGGAGAATGGAGCAGCGTTCGATTATAGCTCTTATAACCGAATCTTTGTAGCTAGTCTCGTGAGAAATAAGCGGGCAGTGCTTGAACAGATTAGTCGTACTTCCCCAGCTCCTCTTGTAGCTGTTCGCACAGCTGAGGGGATGAAGCAAATCATGTACGAAGCGATTAATGAATCACAATTAAATAACCAGGGGTGGCGGATTCGGGGACGAACTTGTCCTGATAATAACTTGGTTATCAATTCGACGTTGTTTCTAGATCGCTATCCTTCTCCTCCTATACCGGATTGACGTAGCGTTGTTGAGTCTTTATGTTGCAGTGTGAAATATAGAGATAGTCCTCAGGTCAATATAAAACACCTCCACGTGAATGCAACCATGTCGTAAGATATGGAGATCATTTTGGAGGTGTTTTTTGCATTGGTTTACAAGAGTCATTTACCCATTTGAGTCATTGCAAGAGAGTATCTTAAAGCTGCTCACTTTCTTCGTTGCCCCAAAATAGATATTCCGTTCTTTTTATGTGGAAGTTGTTCCCATTATTCTTTCAGACGAATCTATAGTGCCGCATAAATACGCAACAAAATTCACAATCCGAGCTTTTATCAACGTGGTACCCTCCTGTACCTGCAGGAGGGCTTTTTGCATGCTCTCCGATCATTAACACGCTAATGATTATCACCACTCGCAAAAGATTATTTGGCTTATAGGAGGCATTGTTGCTCGGTAATGATTGTAGACGGCACTGTGCGATGCCCGGTAAGCTGGGGGAAATCAAACCATCACACAGGAGGCTATGCTGCATGACTTTTGTGAAGTATGAGGATCGGATCAGAGAGCAGAAGAGAAGTAGAGAGCAACGTGTCAATCAATACTCTCCTTATTGCGATCTCATCTATTATCCTTCTTCGGTTCACCCGGAGCTGAGCCTCGCGATGAGAATACTGAAGCCGCGTAAGCCCTCCCGAATATGTGTAACGACCCATGGCTGGCATATGAGCATCCCTTCCTTTACTTATATGGATACGCCTCATCAGGAAGGCGATTATTTAATTATTGAGGTGGATATGAGGGGACGGGCATTCTCTGATGGCGAGCCAGACTGTAACGGCTGGGAACTGCTTGACGTGATTGATGCCGTAAATTATGTACGCAAGCATTACGCCGATTGCATCATTGATCCTGAGGTTGTTTACTTCGAAGGGGGAAGCGGCGGCGGAGGAAATGCGTACGCGATCATCGGGAAGTTTCCTGACTTTTTTGCCGCTGCGACAGCGATGTGCGGCATTACCGATTACACGCTGTGGTATGAGCAGGACGAGCTTGGCGAGTTTCGCGATGAATTGGATGTGTGGATCGGCTTTCCTCCACAGACAAACGCTGAGGCTTATTACTCGCGAAGCGGCTTAGCGTTGTTGGGCAATGTGCTGACTCCCTTGTTCATCGCTCACGGAGAAACGGATATCCGTGTCCCTGTCCAGCATGCTTGGATGTATATGAAACGTGTGCAGGAGCTTGGGCTGCAGGAGCGTGTTAGCTATTTGGAGCTGGAGGGGGTCGGGACGAGGGAGCATTGGGGGAATGCCACGGAGGAACAGCTATGTCAGATGAGAGAGCTGAGCGAGCAGAATCGCCGGAAGTACAACGTGCCTATCGAAATACCGGCCTCCGGCGTTTTTACGGTCGCTGGTTATCTGATCACGAAGGAGTTTTCAATCATTCTGAATTCCATCGATAAGGTGGCCATGGTGACCTATGATTTGCAGCAAAATGAATTCCAAGTGACGGGAGAACAAGTCGAAGGTTATACGATTGTTCGATACAACAGAAATCGTTAGACAAATGGAGGAGCGCAGCATGTCAATCAAGCATTATTCCACAATAATCCGTTCACATATTACGAAGGACTATAAGGGAATGTACCGTGAATCAGGAGGCGCTTTCGCGTATCCGTTCCTGACTCCGGGAAGCAAGCAGTACCCCGATATTTTGTGGGATTGGGACAGCTGGCTCAGCAATGTTGCCTTGAAGCAAACTCTGCTGGAATTGGCTGACTCCGCGCTGACGGAGGAGGCTGCGGAGTATGAGAAGGGCTGCATTCTGAATTATTTGTCCTGGTGCGGCAAGGATGGCTGGATTCCGATTGTTGTCCAGCGGATAGATCATGTCGGAGATCTCAAGCCGGCTGATATTTATTCCTCCAATATGCATAAGCCAGTGCTGGCCCAGCATGCAGCGCTGCTTGTCAAGCAAGCGGGCGGGGATGCGGAATGGCTAAGGGAGGGCTTGTATCCTCTGCAGCGATTCGTGAATAATTACCGCAATCATCACAGACACAGCACAGGTCTGTACCTTTGGCAGAATGATCATGCCATAGGAGTGGACAATGATCCATGTACGTATTTCCGTCCGGCACGCAGCTCGGCTTCCATTTACTTAAACTGCTTAATGGTCAAGGAGCTTGAAGCGCTGAGTTATTTATGTGCAGCTCTCTCTCTTAATGAAGCAGCGGCTGATTACGACAAGGATGCGAGGGAGCTTAAGGCGGCGATTGCGGAGCATTGCTGGGATGAGAAGGATGGTTTCTTCTATAGTGTCGATGTGCTTCTGTTGCCCAAGGGTTATACTAGCGGCCTGCACAGTGGCCAGCCGCGAGATTGGGACTGCCTGATTCAACGGATCGGTGTATGGTCGGGCTTCATGGCCTTATGGGCAGGGGTAGCCACGCCCGAACAGGCGGAGCGAGTCGTTGCCGAAAACTATCGCGATGAGCGCACCTTCCATGCCGCTTATGGCGTCAGGACGCTGTCGAAGCTGGAGAAAATGTACAATGCCCGCGCTACACGCAACCCGTCCAACTGGCTGGGGCCGATCTGGGGAATCGCCAACTACTTGACCTTCCGCGGGCTGGTGCAATACGGCTTCGAACAGGATGCCAGGGAATTGGCCGAGAAGACCATCACCTTATTCGGCAGAGACATCGAGCGTTCTGGCGGGATGCATGAATATTACCAACCGGACAATGGTGAGCCAATTCTGAACAAGGGCTTTCAGAATTGGAACTATCTCGTATTGAACATGATTGCATGGCTGGAAGGAAAGCCATTTGTCCATGAATGTTAACGAACAGGAGGCACTTATATGGAGATGGAGGAAAGATCCTTCAAGACGGTCGGCGCCAGCATAGGTTCCCCGTCACAGCCTAACAAGAAGAAGCGGATCGGCAAAATTATCGCTCGTGACAGGTGGCTGTATTTTATGCTGCTGCCAGGCATTATTTATTTTATTCTATTCAAGTATTTCCCGATGTGGGGCGTATTGATTGCTTTTAAGAATTACCAGCCTTTTCTGGGCTTCTGGCAAAGTGATTGGGTAGGGCTCAAGCATTTCACTCGTTTTTTTAGCGAGCCAACCTTCTGGATGCTGTTTAAAAATACGGTTATACTCGCGATTTACAATCTGGTTTTATTTTTTCCTCTGCCGATCATCGTCGCGCTGATGCTCAATGAGGTACGCAAGGAGTCCTTGAAACGATTTATCCAAACGATGGTCTATATCCCCCATTTCTTCTCGTGGGTTGTAGTGGTGGGGATCTTCTACATGCTCTTTACGGTTGAGGGAGGTATCGTGAATGAGTTGATCGTGAATGTGGGCGGGGAACGGGTTAACTTTCTCATTAGCGCCGATTGGTTTCGAACCATGATTATGAGCGAAGTAATCTGGAAAGAAACGGGCTGGGGGACGATTATTTTCCTTGCTGCACTCGCAGGCGTAGATCCAGGTCTGTATGAGGCGTCCAAAATCGATGGTGCAGGGCGCTGGCGCCAGTTGTGGCATATAACGCTTCCTGCGATACGCAGTACGATTATTATTTTGTTCATCCTGCGGCTTGGCCACTTTATGGATACAGGCTTTGAACAGATTATCTTGATGCTGAATGCAATGAACCGCGAGGTGGGGGAGGTCTTCGACACCTATGTGTATTCGGTAGGGATTAACCAGTCTCAATTCAGCTACAGCACGGCTGTAGGATTGTTCAAATCCCTGATCGGGCTGGTGCTGGTGCTGGCTACCAATGCGTTAGCCAAAAAAGCTGGGGAAGAAGGCATTTATTAAGGGGAAAGGAGGAATTGAAATGAGAGACCGATCATGGGGTGGACGGTTATTTGACGGTGTTAATCTGACTCTGCTGCTACTATTCGCAGCCGTAACCGTGCTGCCGTTTCTGTACATGGTACTTGGCTCGTTCGCATCGCCGGAGCAATTTGCCAAGCAGGGCATGGTATTAATCCCAACTAAGTTTTCTGTGGAGGCTTACACCTACATTTTCTCGACCGACACGATTGTCCGAAGCTTGCTGAACACCATTTACATTACGCTGGCAGGCACCTTCATCAATATTATATTTACCGCTTTAATGGCTTATCCTCTCTCTCGCAGAGAATTGCTGGGGCGTAGGTCGGTCATGCTGATGGTTATCTTCTCGATGCTATTTAGCGGAGGCATGATTCCTACCTTTCTAGTCGTCAAGTCACTGGGATTGATAGACTCGCTCTGGTCTTTATTACTGCCGGGTGCGATTAGCGCCTTCAATCTGATTATATTAAAAAATTTCTTTCAGCAAATGCCGGAAGGCATTGAGGAATCGGCGAAAATCGACGGCTGCAATGATCTGATCATTCTGATCAAGATTGTACTGCCCCTATCGCTTCCTGCGATTGCGACCTTTTCCTTGTTTTACGCAGTGGGCCATTGGAACTCGTTTTTTTCTGCAATTCTGTATATCAACGATACAGCCAAATGGCCGATTCAGGTTATTCTCAGGCAGGTCGTCATTATGTCTGAGGGTGGGATCGGTGATTCCAGTCAGGTGAGCGATTCCTTCACCATTCCGCCGCAGTCGATCAAGATGGCCGTTATTACGGTATCAACGCTGCCAATCTTAATCGTGTATCCATTTTTGCAGAAGCATTTTGCAAAGGGCGTACTCTTGGGTTCGGTTAAAGGATAGCGCTGAATGTTCACTCTGCTTTCATTCTTTCAGAGTGACGCTAGGCGCATAATCTTTTAATATAAAATACAAGGAAGAAAAGGGAGGATCACAATGAGGGGATCTAACGGACAACGACGCAAAGGATTGAAAATCACAGGAGCATTGCTGATTGTGGTAGGTCTGCTGGCAGGCTGTGGTCAAGGGGCAGAGAATGGTGTGAACAGCTCACCTACTGTCAATCAAGAAACGGCCAAACCAAGCGAGCCGCTAAAGCTTACGATGATGAATATGTACTATTCTGCTGAACCGCCGAAAGCAGACAATGAAGCGGTGAAAATGATCGAGCAGTACACAGGAACTGAACTGGACATTACATGGGTGCCTAACTCCGCCTACAACGATAAGGTTAATGCGACGCTGGCCGCTGGTGAGCTTCCTCAGATTATGATGATTGCAGCCAATAAAGGACAAGGCATTATTAATGCGGTACAGTCCGGCTTATTCTGGGAAGTTGGCCCGTATCTGAAGGATTATCCGAATCTGAGCAAGCTGAATTCGATGGTGCTAAGCAACATATCGATTGAAGGCAAGATATACGGTATTTTCCGCAGCCGCCCTCTGGCCCGTGAAGGGATTATTTTGCGAAAGGATTGGCTTGACGCAGTTGGGCTCGCGGAGCCGAAGACGATTGATGATTTCTACAATGTGATCAAGGCATTCAGCACAATGGATCCCGACAAGAACGGCAAGGCGGATACGTTCGGCATGTATGAGGGAAGAGGACTAAACGGGTTTCAGACGATTCTAGGCTGGTACGGTGGACCCAATCTGTATGGAATCGAAAACGATAAGGT
This sequence comes from Paenibacillus xinjiangensis, assembly GCF_059686975.1. Lineage (NCBI taxonomy): Bacteria > Bacillati > Bacillota > Bacilli > Caryophanales > Paenibacillaceae > Paenibacillus > Paenibacillus xinjiangensis. Next base: position 9,486 of record NZ_JCAALS010000016.1, read on the forward strand.
CATTCCCGATTTTTTAACTAAGGAATATATGGAAGCGCTTAAGCTGTATAAAAGATTGTATGATGAAAAGCTTATTAACCAGGATTTCGCTGTCGTGCCGGGCACAAAACGTCAGGAGGCTATTAATCAAGGAAAAGCAGGCTTAATTATCAGTACCTTGGATGATGTGAATGCGGGCTTTAACGACTTGGCCAAGGCTAATCCTAATGCTGTACTTGACGTAGTCAGCCGGATTAATGGACCAGAGGGCGAGCGGCTGATGCTGTTTAATGGCGGTTATGTGGGTACCTATATGTTCCCGAAGACCAGTGTGAAGACTGAAGATGAGCTGAAACAAATACTGGGCTTTATGGATAAGCTGGCTGATAAGAATATGCAAAATTTATTCGAGTGGGGAATTGAAGGCAAGCATTACAAGAAGGAGAACGATAAACCGGTACGTACAGACGGAAAAGCCTATGAGACCGACATCAATTCGATCTATCAAATCCGCTTTGATGATGGTAGCCTGGCTGATGCTGGTGAGTTTGCTCCAATCGTGCACAAATATAAGCAAATGTTCAAAGACAATGCCGATATTGCTGTAGCGAATCCGGCAGAATCGTTCCAATCGCCTACACTTGCCGAGAAAGGCTCCGAGATTACGAAAATTATTCAGGATGCAAGAGTGAAGTTTATTATGGGCGATATAGATGAGGCGGGCTGGAATACCGCTGTGGAGCAATGGAAGAAGAGCGGTGGCGATAAGGTTATCGAGGAATACACTGCTCAATACTTGCAACTGAAATAATAGGCAAGCGCTATTCGTACAACGTATGCTCGGATACAATAGAGTAGAGGAATTCGTTCTCCCTTGGAGAAATGAATTCCTCGCTCATTTCGCATCCTTTGGAGGTTAGTCCGATCATGAGAATTCGTCCACCTAAGTTTTTAATACGGTTGTTTCTGTTCAGCGTGCTTCTCGGAACGCTCCCCGTCCTCGTCTTGGGGTTTCTATCCTACCAGAAATCCTCTGAGATCATTCAGGATAAGGTGGCTAAGGGCAATATGCTGAATTTGGAGCAAACCGAACAGAGGGTGGAGCAGATTCTGAAGACAGCGGATAAATCAGCGATACAATTCATCAGCTCTTCTCTAGTGAATTCAGCTTTAAACATGCCTCTAACTCCCAATCAATTTGAAACGGTGAACAGCCTGCTGCAGGGGCTTCATCAGCTTCAAGGCTTTGATTTGGGTATTTCGGATATTCTGCTGGTCAGTCTGAAGCGCGGCTGGGCGATTGATAATTCATCCGAGGTGTTTCGCCTAGAAAGCTTTAATCAAGCGGACATGGTAAGTAATTATTCAGCGTCGGCCAAAACCAGCTTCTGGACGCAAGCTGGTACTATGGGTGAGGAGGTGCATCTGGTCAAGAAGCTTCCGCTTCATTCCGCTTCGCCATCGGGCTTAATCATCGTGAAGTTCAAGAGTAAGGAGATTAATAAGCTGCTGGCTAATAACCAAGAGCTTGGTGACGTTATGATTCTGGATGAGAACGGCCTGGTGCTGGCGCATAGTGATCATTCGCAAATTGGCAAGGATTTCAGCAGCAGAGCGGAATTGCTTCCAATTCATAGCGATGCGGCTACGGTGGGGGCCTACACCACTTCTGCCAATGGAGATAAAGGTGTCACGTTCCGCAAATCGCCTTATAATGGCTGGGAGTATATATCCGTTTCCTCTGTAGAGGTGATTACGAAGGATTCGAAAGCTATTGAATGGTATACGATTACGGCTTGCCTGCTTATTCTCGCCGTTACGCTGCTGCCGTCCTGGCTGGGTGCCAGACGGATGTACAGTCCGATTCAAATGATTTACCGATCCCTGCAGGCCGAACCGGAGCACGGGAAGTCCGCAGATGCGGATGAGCTGCGCTTCATTGGCCGTCAGGTGAATGAAATGCTTGATACGAAGTATCGGTTAACAGGCATTATCGAAGGGCAGCGACGGCAGGTCGAGGAGCTTTTCATGATCAAGCTGTTTCAAGGCGAAGTGCGGGTACAGGAAATTCGGGAGAAGGTATCCGGATTTGCTTACAAGCGGGATTGGGGGCCGATCTGCGTAATGGCCGTTCAGATCGATACGTTAAAAGGCACTCGCTATAAGGAAGTGGATGAGGATCTGCTTCTGTTCGCCATAAATAATATCGTGGATGAAATCGTACCGGCCTCGGAGCGACTGAAGCCGACGGTTATGCACCGCACACAAGTCACATTGCTTGAATGCCGGGGGGAGCAGGAGGAGGGCTGGAAGAGGAGAGTGAATGAATTAGCTGCTGAGATTCGGCAGAAGGTAAGTCAGTTTCTCGAGCTTGAGGTCAGCATAGGCATCAGTCGGTTCTATCCGGCGCTGGAGGATGCAAGAATGGCGTATCAGGATGCGACAGAGTCTTTGAAGTATACGATCAGGACGGGGGCAGGCTCTGTTATTTATATCGAAGATGTCGAACCGGAAGGTACGATTCTCTCCCTTTTTCAGGGGCGAGTTGAGCAGGAACTGCTGGATGCGGTGAAGCTGGCCGATATTGCTCGGGCCGAGCAACTGCTTGAGCAGCATTTGCAGGAAGTATTCCAAGAGAAGGTGAATCACCGTGAGTATTTTGTGCCATTAACTGCCCTCCTGCTCGAATTGGTCCGTATGGCGCAGAACCTTGGTGAACCGCTGGCCTCTCTATATGATGGGGAGAAATCGTTAATCGATCAACTGTACAGGCTGAGAACGGTGCAGGAAATTAGTCAATGGTTCCGTGAGGCGCTAATGTATCCGATGATGGAGCTGTTCGAGCAGAAAAGAAAAACGCAATATATGCGGATCTCGGATCAGATGCTTGCGATGATTCACCATGAGGTGGAGACGGATCTATCGCTGGATGTATGCGCTGCCCGTTTGGGCTACCATCCGGATTACATCAGAGGCGTATTTCGCAAAGAGACCGGCATCAATTTCAGTGATTATTTATCAAGCTTTCGCTTGCAGAAGGCGAAGGATCTGCTAGTTAATACCGAATTGAAAATTGCAGAGATAGCGGAGCGGCTGCGCTACAATAACTCCCAGAATTTTATCCGCTACTTCCGTAAGCAGGAGGGCATGACTCCAGGACAATATCGTGAACAACATCTCTTAAGGGAGTGAAGACATTGTTATTGAAAAAATTAGGCTTATCCCTGTTAGCTGTTATGCTGCTGGTCCCAATGGTTCTTATTCCCGGCCCTCAGAAGGCGGATGCCGATCCCGCTGCTAACCCGGCCGTTATCCGCGAAGGATCCACGTATTTGCTTGATTTTGAAGCGGGATCGTTAGTAAGCGGAACTTATCATGATGGAACTAGCAACGCATTCATATTCTCCGGTGATACGAGTCATATTTCGTTAAATGATGGACAGCTCGTGATGGGGTCGTTAACGAGCTCCACTGTGGGGGTGTTCGATTACGGCTTCACCAGTGTGCCGGTAGACAAATACGATAACTTCGAGGTTTCCTTCGATATGACTATGACAAACCGGGAGATGGGTAAGCAGGTCGGCATCCAGTTTCAGAAGAATGCTTGGAACGATGGTTGGGATGCACAATTGAAAACACATTTCACATATGACGGCAAAATGAACTTCTTCGAAGGCAGCACCTCTATCGCCAATACCGATACGGGCAAATATCGCAGCCTCAAGGATTACGGTGTTCCGGGACTGAATCGAGAAGTTATGCCATGGGAAACGTATCGCGTCAAGCTGGTAGCTGACGGTGACCGGGTACAGGTGTTTATGAACAACCATTCGGCACCTGTAGTCGATGTGCTGCGTGCTTCTCCGGTAGGTCAGGGCTTTGTAGGAATATTCGGCAATGCCAATACGGGCTTTAAGCTGGACAACTATTTGTTTAATAAGCTGAAGTCTGAGGAGGAGCGGGATGATTTTGCCTTGTCAGGGGATACGGCAGGCATGTATGTCTATATTCCACCACTAAATGAAAGCGTTACCAAATTTATAGTTCGCTATCAGAATCTGACGGATGCGTCGCCCGTTCAACAACTCTCCTATACCGGCGAGAGGGATCAGTATCTGTATGTAGGCGATTTGACGGCCAACAAAGAATATAAGGTGGAGTTGATCCCGGTCTATACCAGTGAGCGGACGAATGTGGATACGGAAATATCTATATATAAGAGCAAAACGGTTCAAATCGGCCAGCCTCTGCAAACGCAATTGACCGTATCTGCAGGGGAAACCTTCCTCGGGGCTACGAAACAAATCGATGTATCTGTCATCGGCGCCGACAGTATCCGTTACACGCTGGACGGCTCCGAGCCAACGCTCACGCATGGAACGGAGATCAGCGGTGACTACATTTTCAGTGATTCGGTTGTCATCGATCATACACTCACATTCAAAGCGGTGTCGATTCTGGATGGAGAAATAAAGAGCAGCGCTGAGGAAACGTATATAGCCGGTGTAAATCCGGTGCTGATGACCGGCTCAGCCGTGTTCCACAATACGCAGCAGGTGAACATAAGCTCGGAGCATGCTGATGCGATTATTTACACAGCAGACGGCTCGAGTCCGCTCTATGACGCGGTTACCGATACAGCAGCCAATGGTACGATGGTACCCGCTTCGTTGGCTTCGCTAACGATAACGGAAACATCTCAAGTACAGGCGATTGCAGTAAGGGATGGGCTTGCTGGAGCAGTCACCTCGGCACGCTACACGAAAGTGGCGCTGAATAGCGGACTAATCACCTCGTGGGATTTTGCCAGCAACTCGGTTATTTACGCTCAAGAGCAGGATGAGGCATATGGAAAAGCTTCGGCCCCATGGACGAATTTGCTCGGTTGGGATGTGAATGCGGATAAGGGAGTTTGGGCTAATCATATTGTGACAGATAACGTATTCCGAGATTCGGAGGGCGTACATCTGTTTACAACGCCTGACGAAATTGAGGCAACGACCTCCAATCCTACTTTTTATCTGGATTTCCATGATGCGGGACTGCTTAAGGTTCCTGCCGAATATCGGTATTTAAGCGTCTGGATGAAGGTGAACCATACGGCGAATGCTGCAGTCTATTTCGGTACGGATGTAAGTACGGATACGAACAAGCTCAGTGAATCCAGGAAGGTGACCTTCCGCAATACAGCCACAGAAATCCCATCCTTCCAGCGCTATATTATCGATATGGGACAAAATCCGGGCTGGACGGGCAGCATTACAAAGCTGAGGATTGATCCGATGGCCACGTATCCGAGCATGAAGGATGGCATCGAAATCATAGTGAAGGATATCCAGATGCTGCGCAAACAGGATTTGCCGGCCGAGGTCAGGCTGACTAAGTTCGAAACATCGTCTAAGGAGATCTTATCGCCGGGCGATACCTTCGAAATTAAAGCGGTATTGGAGAATATAGGGGAAGACATCGATTCGATGTCTGTGGATTTGTCTGTTCCTGATTTTATTGAGGTTACGCCAGTGGACGATTGGAGTCAGTCAGGCTTGTTATCCGGTCAAACGGCAACTCTGACCTATGAGGCTGAGGTAACGGGCACGGGAGCGGGTGGAATATCGCTGACTATATCGGGAGCGGGTATCCCGACTACAAGAGCATTATCGCGTATCTTCAGCGTGAAGGCTTCGCTGCCAGCCGGTGGTCAGATCGATGATGTCATTATCGGCAATGCCAGCCGACGTCTGGTATTTCCGTCGCCACAGAACACGGGACTTAGCGGCTACGGCTTTGCCTGGTTGGAGGCGCAACGCAATGGCGTCTGGAGCCGGATGGCTGTTATACCGTCACTGGGAAGTGTGCAGCAACTGGCAAGCAATGGTCAAATCCACGTTCAGGAGCTGTATGCAGCGTTACCAGCGGCTGCTAGTCCCTCTGTTTTCCCGATAGAATTCACAGATCCACAGAGAGCCGATTGGACGGGACAGCTGAGCATCGATATGGACGGCGATGGCCAATTCGCGCTTGAGCACTCGCTGCAGGTTGATGCATCACGTGATATCGCTGCTATTGTCGGCCCTACCTTGCTGTTGGGCGAGGCAGGAATTCCATCGCTTGACGAGCAGTACAAGGTAATCAGGTCTGTAGACGAAGAAGCTGCAGGAGATTATATCCATGAGGCATTATTTCCAGGGCTGGAATGGCTGGATGCGATGGAACTGAACAATCGCTCGTCCGATACGGATGCGGTTATTGATTCCGTAGACGCTTATCGATATGTACCTAATCCGCGCAAAATTACGGTTCCCTTGATGGCGGTGCGAAAGGATAATCTGCTATTCGGCTTGATGTGGGATACCCACCAGAAGTGGGATGGCGTGCATGATCAGCCTTCAGCGTTTTTTGGCCTTCCCAACCGTCTGGAGCGGGGGGAGGATACCGTGTCTACGAAGCTGAGTTTGTTTATACCGTCGATGCTTAATGGAATCAATGAGAACGCTACCTTCGCGACGGGTATTCCTGATTTCTATAATCGGATCACTGCCAATTCGAACAATGAAAATCCTGTCCGGCAGCCCTATGCGCTTGGAGCGAATGAAGAAATCACACTGCAGTCTCGCATTTTTGTGAAGGAAAGCACAGAGATTTCTTCTGTTGTTCAGGATTGGATGAAGGAATATGGCCTTCCTGAGCCGCTTGATTATGCGCATGGGACGATGGAGCAGGAAAGTGAAGCGATCTTGACCAGCTTCGAGAATTTATGGAATCCGTCTGAGAATAAATGGATGAACAGGATAGGTCCACTTGCTACGCCAACCATCACTTCTGCCTTTGTTATGCCTTATGCCGTTCTAGGACGTTATGGTGGTGAAGCCTTCCGTGATCTTGCCGAGACGCGCGTGGATTCTGCAATGGCTTCGGTGGGAGGGAATTACTCCACTTATGGATATATCCTGCCGTTCTATCTGGAAGGGATTGCGGGTCCTACAATGGAAGCTTTGAAATCAATCAATGTGGATTCTGCCATTAGCTCGGCACAGATAGTGAACCCCTCGAATGTGTCAGAGGGCGTGTACTGGGATTATCAAACGTATATCACACGCAAAGGCTTTCCGACAAGCGTTCATATGGGCGAACTAACCGATGTGACGGCGGGCTCCAATGTGGAAATTCTATTCAAAATGCTTCGGCACGTGCGAATTACGGGAAATGAATCGGCCTTGACCTACGGTCTTGCGGGATTGGATTACATGAATGAACACTTCACTCTGCCGCGTGGCTCTCAGTCCTGGGAGCTGAGAAATATGATCCCTGAGCTGGAAACAGCAGCCTTGGCCGTTCGGGCTAATGTAGAAGCTTATGCCATTACAGAGAATCCGGATTATATCGAGCAAGCCCAGCTTTGGGCTGGGAGAGGCATGCCATTTATCTATCTATGGGATGATGGTAGCTACGGGATCGATAAGGCGAGTGGGCTGGGCGGCTCGTTCGGCAGTCATACGTTTATGCGCTACGGTGCGATTGCTGCATTTGGCCAATCGACGTACCGCAGCGATGGGAAGCCGCTGCCCGGAACCTGGTTCGGCCGCCCCGTTCAATGGTCCGGACATGATTTCGGCATCGCTCTGATGGAGCTGTATGAAGTGATGGAGCGTGACGGGCTGTGGGACGCCTATTTGCTGGGAGGCGGGATGGATTATCCGACGATCAGCTTGGGTTTGTCGGTCAGCGGCTCCAGACAGACAACTGCTGCCGACAGCTTGTATCCTACTCATTTGTATGATGCGGCAAGCCTGCTGAAGTGGGAAACATCGGATTACCTATATCCCAATTATCAAGGAGCTGAGCTGCTGGGCCTACTGCTTGGTTCGCAGACGAATCCAATTACGCTAACCGTTCCAATTGGAACCAAGCAGATTCGGATAAGCGCAGCATCCGATATCGAGGTCTTAAGCAGCTCGTCAGCATCCATTCAGCTACGTGCCGAGTTCTTGTCTCCCGGGTCTTACACGATCTTCGTACAGGGGATTACGAGCCTTGGAAATGTGCTGCTGAGCAATAATGATGCAGATGCGGCGGTAAGCTCATTTGCCGTAAGGTCCGGAAGCGGCTTTGCCGAAATTCATCTCCAGATCGGGGAGACGGGAGAAACAGAGGTCAATCTAAGCTCGGTTGTTCTCGCTCCCTAGCTCATGCTACTACCGGATTACTTAATTACAAATCTAAGGCAAGGAGAAGTGCGATAAGCGCGTACTCCTTGCTTATTTGAATTGTAATGAATGGGATAATCTTATATGATGGTATTGAATTAGTGTAATTATATTCTAATTAATAAATATATTAATTCTAATTAATCGAGGTACTCATTCTGACTACAACATACAACCATTAAGGAGGATATTTCATGGAAGCTTATTTATTCGTACACTTTAAAGAAAAGAAAACATCTGATGGTGAACAGGTCTATTTTGGACTGAGTACGGACGGGTTTAATTGGGAACAGGTCAATGGCGGCCAGCCTATTCTTTGGAGTAAACAAGGTGATCAAGGTGTACGTGATCATACGATCATTAGAACGAAGCAAGGCAAGTTCTATATCATTGCCACTGATCTTGGGCTTGCGAATGGCTTTGACACCAAGTACAAGAGTAGTTGGGACAATATTTCAAGAGACGGCAGCAAATGTCTGTCCATGTGGGAATCGGATGATCTTGTGAACTGGTCGGACCAGACAATGATAGAGCTCGGCGATGAAGATTATGGATGCCTGTGGGCACCGGATGTCATATACGATAACCAGAATGAAGATTACGTCCTCCACTGGACATCGGCCCATGCCTCTAATAATTATGGCCATAAGGCTATCTATTATTCGCGAACCAAGGACTTTGGTAGCTTCACTAAGCCTCAAATGCTGTGCAGGAAAGACGGCAGCGGAATCATTGATTCTGCTATCTATGAGGAGAACGGCATATTCTATCGTTTCTTGAAGAGCGAGGTTGACCCGGCAGGCATTATTATGCAAAAGGGAACAACGCTTACCGGTGAGTATACGAGAATCGAAGCCTTTGATGAGGAAATGGCCAAGCTCGGCCACAGTGCCTATGAAGCGCCTACAGCATTCAAGCTGCCTAACGGCAAATGGTGTCTGATGCTGGACTTCTTCGGTGTTGAAGGAGAAGGGCAGGGCTACGTTCCTTTTATTGCTGATGATATCGACAGCGGGCGATTCATACGCTCGGATACAAGCTTCAGCTTTCCGTATGGCTTTAAGCATGGCACCGTACTATCGATTACGATGGAAGAGTACGATAGAATAAAAAACGGGAAGTATTAGTTTATTAACGCGATCGAATGCTTCCAAACGACTACTCTATATAAAAGGATGAACGATTATGGATTTCAAACCTCTTGCCTCATTTATCGACCGAATCACCTCCTGGCGTATCCCTTGGGCGGAGGTGCAGGTCATTCATCGCAACGAAACGGTATTCCGATATCGCAGCGGCTACATCAACCTGGAAGAGAAAACGCCGATCGACGAAGGACGGATCTTCAACATCTACTCCATGACGAAGATCATGACCTGCGCGGCGGCGCTTCAACTCGTCGAGAAGGGAGCCATGCTGCTGAACGATCCGCTGTCGGCTTATCTGCCTGAATTCGCCGATATGAACGTGAGGAAGGAGCTTCCGAACGGCGAGGCTGTGCTAGAGAAAGCGGAGAGACCGATCCGAGTGCGGGATCTGTTCACTATGACGGCGGGCTTCTCTTATGATCTCGGAGCGCCTTCCATAAGGGAAGCTGTGGAAAGAACAGGAGGTAAAGTGCCAACGCGCTCCTTCGTGGAGGCGCTCGCCAAGGAGCCGCTGCTCTTCGAGCCGGGTACCCAGTGGAATTACAGCCTGTGTCATGATGTCCTCGCGGCACTTATAGAGGTCGTGGACGGTAGACGCTTCGGCACCTACATACAGGATGAGATTACAGGGCCGCTCGGCATGCGTGACACGAGCTTCGATCTATCGGATGAGCAACGAAGCCGTCTAGCTCCGCAGTACGAATATAATGATGTGCTGGGCAAGCCTAAGCGCAAGGACGGGAACGGTTTCCGAATCGGTACGGAATTCGAGAGCGGCGGGGCGGGACTGTTGTCCACTGTAAGTGATTATGCATTGTTCTTGAATGCGTTGACCAATCAGGGAACGAGTCCAGACGGCGTACGCATCCTATCGCCGGCAATGGTGGAGCTGATGCGGACCGATCACTTGACCGAGCATATGCGTGACGACTACTCATGGGAGCAACTCAAAGGGTATGGCTATGGGCTAGGCGTACGGACACATATCTCCAAAGCGTACAGTGGGTCATTGAGTCCGATCGGAGAATTCGGCTGGAGCGGAGCAGCCGGATGTATGGCTATCATTGATCCGGCTTCACAGTTGACTGTTATGTATGCGCAGCATTTGCTGAATAATCAGGAGCCTTACGTACATCCACGTTTGAGAAATATCGTGTATGCTTGTATGTAAGGTGTCGCTAGACAAGCTGTATTATTTGTTTTATAAGGATAAGCGATAGGTATAAAAGTTAAAGACTGCCCTTGTTGGAGCAGTCTTTTTATAAAAAATGAAATATCCAAATAAAAAGCACAAATTAGAAAAAGGCACTCCTCGCATAAGCTATTCTCGCAATACCTGTACCTGTCTCTATCGTAAAGCTATTAAAAGATATGTCGCTGCCAGCCCTGCAGCTTCGCGAATGCCTCCACGAAGTAATAGTCTCCGTATATCAGGGATACATTGACGTTAGCATTCTGAGGCTTATGTCCAGTAGCTTGAAGAAGGATGGCTTCATGGGAAGGATTATGCCAGGTCGCATAATTCTCGCTTAGTGAATATAGCATTCTCTCACCAGCCGCGGTATAGATACGCTGTTCGGCAGCTGGAACTAGCTTGGCAAGCTCCAGTAAACCGGATGCTGCGATAGCGGCAGCGGAGGTATCACGTGGCTCCCCCTCCAGACTTTCAACACGGAAATCCCAATAAGGTACATGATCCTCCGGCAGTGCGGCAACAAAGTAATGCGCCACACGCTTGGCAGCCTGTAGATATCGATCATGACCGGTACACCGGTAAGCAATTGCAAGGCCATACAGCGCCCAAGCATTGCCTCGGCTCCATGCAGAGGAACCGGAATAGCCTTGGCCGCCCAGAGATTCTAGAAAAACGCCTGTCTCCGGATCAAAGGATAAGATATGGCATACCGAGCCATCCTCACGAATAGCGTGGCGAAGAAAGGTGTCTGCATGGCGAATCGCAATATGCTTGTAGCGGGGATCACCTGTTGTGCGGCTAGCCCAGAACAATAGCGGAATATTCATCATGCAATCGACAATGGCCCAGCCTAGTGCTGCTTGGTCGTTCCACGCACGAATGAACGAGCCATTCACGTTATAGCGGCCTGATAAGAAGTTAGCTGCCTCCAAGCCAATCCGGAGGCCTTCTTGGTCGCCAGTTAATTCGTATTTGATGACAGCTGTCGGCAGAAACTGAAAGCCGACATCATGATGCAATTGAACAGGATGCTCGCCAAAGCCGCGTTCCAGCCTAGCATCCCATTCCCATGCAGCCGCCTTGAATGACTCGTTACCCGTTGTGTCATACATAATCCAAAGCAGGCCGGGCCAGAAGCCGGATGTCCACCAGCTATTGTCGGTGCTATCATAGATGCCGTCTGCTTTGGCAGCATGTGGGGTTTTATGTCCGATTTGTTGGAGCATATGTTCTGCCTTATCCGTTAATTGCAGCCATATTTTTTCTTTATAGGCTTGATCCATTAATATAGAAGCCTCCTCTAGTAGTAAGGATTGCGGTTAAGCCGCCAGCTCCTATTATAGTCTCTGACCAATAGCCAAAGTTGTGTTACTATATTTAAAAATGTTGTTCTGTTGACCTATTAGAAAGAAGTTACAAGCCTATATCCATGCTTGTGGCTTTTTTAGATGAGAATTGTTGATCATTTGAGTTTTACATGGCATTTAGGTGTATGATAAACAAAGTGTCTTATTCAAATTTATGGTTGAATCTGGAAGCGTGCTTTACCAAATTCATTAAAAGAAGTGATACGGAAGATGGAATCATTAGGATTAACGAAAGGGAAGCAGAAGGTAGACAAGAAGCTGCATCAATGGTTTAGCGGCGAAAAGATGAGTTACAAGCAAATGATTGCAATCATCATTCCAATCGTAGTGGATCAAGGCTTCTTGGTCATCATGAGTTTATTAAATACCGCGATGATAAGCTCATCAGGTATAGCAGCGGTCAGTGCGGTAAGTATGGTAGATTCGCTTAATATATTTTTGATCAATGTGTTTGTTGCTGTTGCGACTGGCGGTACGGTAATTGTTGCCCAGTACAAAGGGAGCGGGAATCAGGAGATGGTTGCTCGTTCTGCTTCGCAGGCTATTTCGGCCGTAACGGTTCTTTCATTCATTGTTACGGCATGCTTACTTGCGTTCCATACGCCAATCTTACAGGCATTATTCGGACAGGCAGAAGAGGCTGTTTTTCATAATGCAAGGCTTTATCTCATTGGCAGCTGTTTGTCATATCCGCTAATTGCGATGTTTCAAGCGATTAATGGTGTGCTTCGAGGGATGGCCGAGACGAAAATCTGTCTAGTATTATCTCTTATTATGAATATTACTTTTTTAGTATTAAATATTGTGCTGATTTCGTGGATGGATATGGGCGTAATGGGCCTTATTGTTTCCATGTTAATTTCGCGGGCAATTGGGATGGTAACGGCTCTTCTATACTTGACGAAAATCAATCATTCCTTGCATTTTAAGCTAAAGCAATTGCTGCATTTCGACCATTCCATTTTCAAAAAAATCATGTTCATCGGATTCCCTTTTGCATTAGAGCAAATGTTCTTTAATGGTGGGAAGCTTCTCACCCAGACGTTTATTGTGAAATTAGGGACCGCAGCTATGACGATTAATGCCATTAGCGGTTCGATCTCCATGGTGTTTCAAATCGTAGGGAGTGCGCTTAGTATTGCCATAGTGACAATCGTTGGGCAATGCATCGGCAGTAACAATATTCAGGACGCGCGGAAATTCATCAAGTCGCTGCTTGGACTATCGAACGTTATTTTTGTTCTGATAGGCTTTGCTCTTATGCCATTCTTTCCGTTCATTGTTGGACTGTTCTCACCGCCTGAAGAGATTGTGTCATCTATATTTGCATTGACGCTATTAATTGTTATTGCACAGCCGTTCTTGTGGTCGCTCAGCTTTGTTCTGCCATCTGCGCTTCGGGCAGCAGGGGATTCTCGATTCACATCGGTTACCTCACTAATATCGATGTGGCTGTTCCGTATTATTTTTGGCTATATTCTAGGGATTACGCTGGGCTACGGCATTATGGGGGTATGGATTGCAATGGTAGCTGAATGGGGAATCAGAGGCGTTATTTTTGGCTGGCGTTTTCTTGGAGACAAGTGGTACAAGCACAAAATTATTTGATAGGAGAATCCGTGAACGAGATGCTGTTTCAGGAAATGGATTACGGGGGACTGCCTTTTCTATGGGCGTACCGCAATTGGACGGAGCATGAATTCGAGGGCTACTATCATTGGCATAGAGGCTCCGAAGTATTGATCGTGCACCAGGGACACGGCTCTGTGGTCGTGAATCAGAAGACGTATGAGATAAAGCCTGGCATGCTGTTTTATTTTCAGCCGTTCCAGCTGCATCAAGTGTATGTAGAGGTAGATGAAAGCAAGCCGTATGAACGCAGCGTATTTCATTTTGACCCTGACCGTATGAAGGATTATTTGAGTGTATTTCCGGTTATGTACGGTGTCTATCGGAGAATGCAGACGGGGATAATCGCCAAGCAGGGCATCGAAGTGATCGATTGCCAAGAGGAGCTGGAGGTTGCTTGCTCCGCCTTTCAGCAGAACCTGCTCGCTGTCTCCGCAGGCAGCAAGTCTGAGCATAGTGCGCTGTTTTTGTTGAACATATTGTCGGTCATTGAACGAAGCCTTATTCCGGGAGACGGGCAGATGGAGAGGCTTAAGCCTCTGAGGCAGTCAGAGCTTGTGATGGAATGGATTGAGAAGCATTACGCGGAGCCCTTTCAGCTGGAGCTGCTTGCAAGCGAGCTGCATATGTCGAAGTCTTACCTGTCCCGGCTGTTCCGGCAAGAGACGGGCAGCAGCATCACAGGTTATTTGACTGCACGCCGAATGCAGCAAGCATGCAGCCTGCTGCAAACGACGAGCAGATCCGTAGAAGTAATCGGACAGCAGGTAGGCCTTACGAATACCTCTTATTTTATTAGTCTGTTCAAGCGTATTATGGGAGTTTCTCCGCATCAGTACCGCCTTAATCTGTAGCAGCCAATAAGTGTAGGGGGGAGAAGCTGGTTAGGAATCTGCTGCAGCTATATGCGATCGTTACATGTTTTCCAATTGTTGGCGTCGATTCTGGCTGCGGCTCTCGCTGGGACTTTCTTGATAATGTGCCCGGAAGGCTCGGCTAAAATAAGAATAACTGCGGAATCCGCAGGCTTCTGCAATATCCTCCAGCAGCATGTCGCTATACACAATTCTCTCCATTGCCATAAACAGCCTAATGTCAAGAACGTAACGCATAGGAGATTTGCCGAATGCTTTCTTGAACAAATGGGAGGCAGTGGAGACGCTGACGCCATAATGCTTAGCTATAAGTGGCAGTGTCAGCGGCTTTGTTGCGTTCATCTCCATGAATTGTTTCATTTTGTATGGAATATATAGCTCCGGACGGGACGCTGCGACTGTCTCTCTCTGCACGGATCTCTCAATCGTTAATAGCAGCACTTTAATGATAGTGTCTACCATTTCCCCATGCTCCTCATGAATATTCCGTTTCTCATGAATAAGCTTCCTCCAGAGTGGCAGCAAGTCTTCCGCTGACTGGGTACGAGCTCTGTTCGGCATTCGATTGCACCACTCCCGAGCCCAAGTACCTGTGCAGCATAAATAGTAGTCTCCACTTCCAATAAGCGGATCTGCATCCATATCCATATCTATTAATAACCGATAGTGTTCACCTGGCTTGCGGATGATGAGGTCGCCAGGCTGTACAATATAGGTCTCTCCGCCAAGCTCAATGCGACCTATTCCTTTTGTCTGCAAGCGCAGAAGAATACGATCATCAGACTTTCCTTGCTGCAACGAGTTGTTAAAAGGAGCAGTATGATGCGAATAACCGACAAACAGGCAATTCATCCATGATGTATCTGTCAACTAATTCCACCTCCAGATCACTTCACTCTATATTAACTATCATAATTTTTGCAAAATAAGTCAACAAAAAGATAATCGGACATTCAAACCTTATCCGGTTGTATCTATACTGAGGAGGATAGAACCGAAAGGAGATGCTACCTATTGAAGGATAAGATTGCGGTGCAATTGTATACGCTTCGTAAGGAATGTGAGGTTGATTTCCCAGGGACACTTCGCGAAATAAGTCAAATGGGCTATAGAGGTGTACAGTTCGCAGGCTTCCAAGGCTACGACCCAGTGGAGCTAAAGGCAGTTATGGATGAGGTTAAGTTGAAGACGGCAGGTATGCATGTGGGCTACAATGACATTCTTGCGAATACCGATGCTGTAGTCTCCCATGCTAGATTGTTTGCTACCAAGGATATTATTTGTCCCAGTATTCCGTTAGAGCTTAGAAATGCAAGCGGATACAAGCAGGTGAAGACGGAGTTGAACCAAGCGGCTAAGCAACTGAAGGAGGAAGGCATTCGAATCAGCTATCACAATCATGCGTTTGAATTTGATTCAGTTATAGAGGATCAGAACGCGCTCTCCTATCTGCTTGACCCTGCTGGAGGGAATGAAATTCTCGCAGAGCTGGATGTATACTGGCTGCAGAAGAGTGGTTATGAGCCCGCCCAGTTCCTGAACCCTTACAAAGACAGAATGCCTATTATCCATCTAAAGGATATGACTGCCGATGAGGAGCAGGCCTTTGCAGCAATCGGAACGGGGGTCATTAACTTCGAGCCTATTATCCGCTGGGGAGAGGCAAGTGGCGTAGAATGGTACGTCGTTGAGCAGGATGTATGCCCGGCTGAGCCGTTAGGCTGCGTGCGGACCAGCTATAATAATCTGGATAAGCTGATGTCCGCTCTGACAATGAATGGGTAGGCAGGGGCAGGCTAAGCACACGAAGTGTGAATGATAGGTATCTCAAGCCATTCGGCGCTTCTCATGGTAAGCGCCGAATGGTCTGTCCTTCGTAGAAAGGACCTGCAATCCGGATGTGCTCATTGGGCTCGCTCAGATTGGCAACGCGCCACAGCATTTTATCAGCGGCTTTATATCCCGTCTCTCTGATCAGCAGCTGGGGACGGCTTAAATTCGGCAGTGCTGCCACCGGTCCATTGGCAAGTCCGATAAGTGAGACATCTTCTGGGATGCGGTACCCGAGGGAAGTAAGGCTGTCGTACAGCTTCTCGATATCTTCATCGATTCCGGCAATGATTGCGGTTGGTTGATGGCTAAGCAGCTTGGCATGCAGCATAGCCTTGTCCCATTCCTCCGTCAGCTGCCGATGCACGTCATAATTCAGCTCAAGCTCCTCCATCATTTCCTGAAAAGCTTGCCATCTTCTTGTATATCCCCGCTGGCTGTGAATATCGCCTACATACATGATATGGGTATGGCCAAGCTGTGCGAGCCTGTCCACAGCTATACAGACGGCCTCGAAGACATCCCAAATGACGCTGTCAATCTGAGACAGCGGTCTCGGATAGTTGATCAACACCTTCGGCAATGGCAGCTCGAATAGCTTACGCTCTGTGGTGTCTGAGAGCAGCCTTGGAGCAATGAACAGACCATCAGCTGTCAGCAAATTGCGCTGTTCTAACCATTCTGAGAATGCGTGGTCGGGCACATCCTCATCAAGGACATAGCTTTCGAGCCGATGCTCCAATTGGTCCAGCCTCTCTCGTAATCCCTCTGTCAGCAATAGATTGTAATTCATCGACTGGCGCGATTGAATAAGCACAAAGCGATATTGGAAGGTGGGATAAGGCGCGATGCCGCGGCTAACCATCTCTCGTGCTTGAGCGACAGTCAAATAGCCGCAAGCGAAGGCCGTCCGCATGATACGGCTCCGCGTTTCCTCGGACATGCCTGCTCGCCCTCGGAACGCCTTGGATATGGTCTGAACCGAAAGGCCAAGCTCTTTGGATAGATCGTGCAGCGTAACGGTTTTTCGTGTTCCCAAGTGGTATAATCCCCTTCCTCTTCCAGTCTAATGTCTGAGCAGGCGTCAGCTTCTGTTCACCTCGTACGCGCATACAGAGACAGCTCTATTTTAAACTAAAGTTAAACTATTTTAGAAGCCCCCTTCCTTCTATACTGATAGTACTTTCAGAGGAGGGGTTAAGCATGAGGACATTAGAGACGGATATTGTAGTATGCGGCGGAGGGCCTGCGGGAATCAATGCGGCACTGGCGGCCGGGAGAAGCGGAGCGAGGACTCTTCTAATTGAGCGCTATGGATTTCTTGGCGGCATGTCGACCGCAGCTCTGGTCTATCCATGGATGACCTTCCACACGATGGATGGCAAACAGGTTATAGCAGGAACTGCACAGGAAATTGTAGACCGCTTGATGGCGGAAGGTGCTTCCCCTGGTCACGTCCGCGATACGATAGGCTTTGTAAGGATGATTACGCCATTTGACCCGGAGGCATACAAAATTTTAATTGTCGATATGCTGCGCGAGGCGGGCGTTAAGGTACTGCTGCATAGCTTCATGGACGAGGTACAGGTCATAGATAGTCGAATAGAAACCGTAAGGCTAGCTACCAAATCTGGTAAATACGAGATTATGGCGAAGCAGTTCATCGATGCGACAGGAGACGCCGATCTTGCCTATCTATCCGGCGCTCCTTGCTTGCAAGGGCGTGAGAGCGACAATCTGACGCAGCCAATGACGATGAAATTTCGGATGAGAGGCGTTGATCTGGAGAAGGTCAAACGGTATATGATTGAGCATCCAGACGAGTTTTATAAAAGCACACCTTTCAATGAGCTGGAGGAACTGCCGCTAACCGGGGTATTAGGTTACTTCAAGCATTGGAAGGAAGCGGCATTGCCAATTAATAGAGATCAGGTGTTATTCTTCACTGGACCGGGAGCAGACGAGGTGCTCGTCAACACCACTCGTGTTCAAGGGCTGAATGGAACAGAACTAGAGGATTTGACGGAAGGAGAAGTGCAGGGAAGAAAACAGGTACGCATGGTAGCGGATTTCATGATCCGCAGCTTGCCAGGCTTCGAGAAGGCCTCGATCTCTTCCGTTGGCGCGCAAATTGGCATCCGCGAGAGTCGCAGAATAGACGGGCTCTATTCCTTGCAGGTTGAAGATGTTGTGAGTGGACGTGCGTTCGATGATTGCATTGCACGAAGCGGCTACCCTATTGATATTCATGATCCGTCAGGCAAAGGCGTACATGCCGCATGGGTACAAGGCGACGGGGCTTATGATATCCCTTACCGCTGCTTGCTGCCGAAGCAGATGGATAACCTGCTTGTAGCAGGGCGCTGTATTTCAACGACTCATGAGACGCTGGCAACAACCCGTCTGACACCAAGCTGCATGGCAACGGGTCAGGCTGCAGGCACAGCAGCAGCGATAGCTTGGGAGCAGGATATCTCTCCTAAGCAAGTGGACATCGGACAGCTGCAGGAGAGGTTAATGCGTAACGGGGCGCTGTTGCGGAGTGGTCAAACCGTCTAGCAAATGCCATTCGAATAGATTGAAGAATAAAGTTGAACATGCTAGACTTTTACAAGAGGTTACTCGTTCGGATTGGATGCAAGCTTTCTACCGAGTGAGGGGCCTTTTCTCTTGTTATAAGAGTATAGGATTGTGGCAACAAAATGATGGCGCTTGCATAAAAAAGGGGGTGGGGTTATGAAGTGGTACATTCCAATAAGGGTGAAATTTATCATTCTGTTCATCCTGCTCATTACCATTCCCTTCCTAATAAGCGGAATAAGCGCCTACTATAAATTTACCGAGCAGAATGAAAAAAACTCCAAGACCTATTCCATGCAAATTATGAATCAAGTAAAAATGAATTTGGAGAATACGATACAAGACGCGAACCGAATAACGGTCGCCCCGTTGTATAACGATGATGTTGTACAAATTCTAGAGAAGCATAGCTATGATGAACCGGGTGGGGAGAGGCTTATTCCGTCCTCAGAAATTACGGCGATGGCGCGAGTCGTATCCTCACTGACGTTAAATCAGCCTGGAATTAAGAGAATGATATTTTTTACACGAGACGGCATTATGTTCAGTGTTGAGGAGAACGTGACACAGCGCTACTGGATTAAGCAGGATAACAGTTGGATGCAAGAGGTGGAGGATGCGGAAGGAAGGCTTGTTATTATAGCTCCTCATGAGACGACCTATTACAAACGGACGGATCGGGTCATTTCAGCTGCCAGAGTGTTGAATCACCCCGCAACGGGCGATAGCATCGGAATCGTCAAACTTGATTTCAATATGAAGGAGCTTGAAGCGCTATTATCAGACGTATGGTTGAGCAACAATAGCCAATTTTATTTGACGAAGGAGAATGGAGATGTTCTCTTTCCTGATGAGCCGATTGCTTTTCCAGATACAGACCCTGGGAACGGAACAGTGGTCTGGAACGATCAAACTTATCTGTACACAACGCTGCATTCCAAATCAACGAAAGTGAATATTCATGGGCTTATCCCAATGGCTGATCTGCAGCAGGGCGGGAAGGAAATCGTTGGCTTCACGCTTCTAGTATCGCTCTTATCCCTAGTATTTGCATACTTGCTGGCTATCTTCGCATCAGAGAAGCTAGTGAGGCCGATCCGGTATCTGCAATCGCGAATGCGACAGGTACAAGGGGGTGCTTTTGCAGAACGTGCCGATCTAAGATTGATGAGCCGCGATGAGATTGGGGAATTGGCTGGGGGCTTTAATGTCATGGTAACGGAAGTGGAGAGGCTGGTCAAAGAGGTCTATGAGACGAAGCTCCGCGAACGGGAAGCTGAGCTGTCGGCCTTGCAAAGTCAGATTAATCCGCACTTTCTATACAATACGTTGGAGCTAGTCAGCATGCAGGCATTGAAGCTGAATAATCTTGAGATCAGCGACATCATGACAAGTTTGGGGAAAATGCTCAGGTATACGGTCGACAAGCAGGAGAGGCCGGTTCAATTGCAGGAGGAGATTCGCTTCGTTAATGCCTATTTGCAAATTCAGCTAGCAAGGCATGCCGATAGGCTGAGCTCGGAGATCTACATAGATCCGTCCTTTGAAGCCTGTCTTGTGCCCAAGCTGCTGCTGCAGCCGCTCGTTGAGAATGCACTGGAACACGGGATGGGCAGCAGCGGATTAACGGTCACGATCAGAGCAGCTGCTCTGGACCAGAATTTGCTTCTTACTGTACAAGATAATGGTATAGGCATGACTAGGCAGCGATTGCTGGAGGTGGAGCAGCAGATGCTCAGCAAGCCGGATCGAGACGGTACCCGTCCCAAATTTGGAGATACGCTGAAGGGCTATGCCATTAAAAATGTTCATCATCGCATCCAGCTGCTGTACGGTACGGAATACGGTTTGAGCGTAGAGAGCGAAGAGGGCTCGGGATCGACATGGATTATTCGGCTGCCAATACGATGGGGGGAATCGGAATGTACAACGTAATGTTGGTAGAAGATGAGAAGAAAATCCAAGAGGGGCTAAAAATAATGATCGAGGAGGTAATTGGCGGCTACAAAGTATGTGCAGAGGCGGAGCACGGCTATGCAGCGCTGGAGCTTCTCCGAGTGAAATCGGTAGACCTGCTTATTACCGATATTCGCATGCCGCAGATGAATGGAATTGAGCTATTGCAGCATGTTCGTGAGCTGTACCCCAGCCTCCCCGTGTTGATTATTAGCGGACATGAAGATTTCACCTATGCTAAGGCGGCCATGCGTTACAACGCGGCGGATTATATTCTGAAGCCCATAGATCGAATTGAGCTGTCCCAGTTTCTATTAAATTTAAAAGCGAGGCTGGATAGTGAAAATTCAGCTGTAACGACGGGGGAAGAAACAGCTCACGAGGATCAAACGATCCGAAGAGTCAAAGAGCTGGTCGTCTCTCGCCTAGATCAGGATGTCTCCCTTCTGTTTATCGCTGAACAAGTGCATCTTAACCATCAATATTTATCCACGCTCTTCAAAGTGAAGACCGGAATAAATTATTCGGAATATGTGACGGCTTGCCGGATGAACAAAGCCCGGGAGCTGCTCTCAAGCACGCATTTGAAAGTATACGAAATCGCCAATTTATGCGGTTATGCAAGCAGCAATCATTTTATGGCGATGTTCCGGCAGCATTGCGGAGTGAAGCCTACCGAATATAGAAAAAGACCGATTAGTTAACGTTGTAAGGATCGTAAGGAATCGCAGCATATCCTATGAATTCCGTAGCTTTTCTCGAAAACACGTTGTATTTTGCTGCTAGGATGACCTTGTATACTTATTGTGAAGCGCTTCCGATTAATGTGGAGTATGAATGTTGCGGCAACAATAATCCATTTCCAAGCTTAGGAGGTGGGCGTGTAAATCCAATTTATGGTAGCGCTTACAATTAGGTTGAGCAGATTTTCCAACGATATCGAGGAAGGGATTGATGAGGAATATGCTATGCAGAGTGAATAAGCTTATAGCATTATTAATCTCGATAATACTGGTCACAAGTTTGATAGAGGTAAGCGTCAATCAGGCTGGTGCCACAGCAAGCGGAATTCCGGCAGCCCCACTAACGATTGAGGGCTATCGCGCCAGCGGCAGTGACTCGAATATCCCGGCCTATGCTATTGACAGCGATATTCAGACAAGATGGTCGGCGTATGACGACGGGCAGTGGATCGAGCTGGATTTGGGATCGGAACAATTGGTCTCGTATTTGGGAATCGCGTTCTATCGGGGAGACAATCGGAGCAAAACGATTGACATTGAAGTGTCATCGAATCAGACCGATTGGACCCTTGTATATAGCGGCGAGAGCAGCGGCACGACAATTCAAGCAGAAGCCTTTGGCTTTGAGACAGTATCTGCCCGTTATGTAAGGGTTGTTGGGCGCGGAGCAAGTGAATGGACCAGCATTACGGAAATTCAGGTTTACCCTCCGCATCCGGATGGATTTGTGTTGCTCGAGCTGGTAATCCCACCAACGGGGCCAGATCCGAATGCCCCGGTACCAACGAAGGCAGGCTTATATAACCCGGACGGCACGCCGCTTGAGCCGCATGAGCCCATGGAGGTGAGCGGAGCTACGCTGAATGTCGTGAATTACGGCGCTGATCCTGCGAATAGCGGAACGGATGATGCGGTAGCGATTCGGGCAGCACTGGCAGCGGCAGAGCCGGGAGACGAGGTGTATCTTCCCAACGGACATTACCAGCTAACAAGCGCAGATATGGATGGAGTGACCCATTTCATATTGAAATCCGGGGTACAGGTGCGTGGTGAAAGCCAGGAAGGCGTTGTGTTAATGTCAGATCATGCTAATGGTCAAGGCGAATATGCAACGAATGAAGGAATCGTATTCCGAATTGCGGGACAACACAATATTAAGATCAGCCAGATGACTATAACGTCAAGCTGGAGCTTAGGCTACTCCTCGAGTACGACAGTCGCTAATCCGAATCGTGGAGGTCCTAAGCAGGTCATTATGGTTACCGCTGCTTCCGGCTCGCCGTCTTATAACGTTACACTGGATGGGCTGACGATCGAGAAGTATCAACGGATTGGTGTCGTCATTACGAGCAGTCATGATATCGTTGTGGAAAATTCACTGTTCCGTAATGCGACGGACTTGTCCGAGGGAGGGAATGGTTACGGCGTTTCCATTGAGGGCAAATCGAAGGAGAGCAGGCTCGGCAGAGAGGATGATTCCTTATTTAATGTCGTCCGCAACAATACCTTTGTCGGGCCTTATCTTCGTCATGGCACGATGGCCCATTCCTACACGCATAATAATCTCATTGCGGGCAACGAATACACGAGCATTGCATTAGACGCAATCGATTTTCACGGCGAGGATGAATATAGGAATGAGGTCCGGGACAACCATATTGTCGGTGGAGGTGAAGCGGGCATCGGTGTCGGCAATCCGGGCGCTACCCATGATGCTGCAGGTCCAGGCAATTATATTCATAGCAATCTCATCGAGAATGTGAGCCGCTATGGGATACAGGTGTATTTGGGTACTCCAGATACAATCATTGAGAACAATACGATTACTGGATTTACGAAAGCGAACAGTCAGGGCATACGCTTGAAAAATGCGCCGGGGACGATCGTGAAGGGCAATCAGATTATAAATAATACGGCCTCTGGCTTCTGGGGCATTATCGCCTTGAAAGACGATGGAAATCCTAGTGACGGAGGAAATGGAGCAGGTGTACCCGAAAATATAGTCATTCAAGACAACATCATTACGGGAAATGCGAATGGCGTATTGATTACTCATGGCACTAATATATGGCTGTCAGGCAATGACATTAGCGGCAATGCCGGTACGAATTATGAGAATCAGGTTGTTGTCGATGAGCAGCTTCCGGCTATTCAGGCAGTTAGTGTACAGTACAACGCTGTGCAAGCCCCTGCTGCTGACCGCTTGCGTGTCAAGGGAGGGGATGATAACGAATCGGCCAGAAGCTACCTGCAATTTGACCTTGATGGGATTGAAGGTGAGCTTGCTACCGCTTGGGTGTATGTATACGGTCAAGCGTTGGAGAGTCCCGTAGGTGGGTCGGGTGCAGACATTGCACTCTATGCGGTGGACGATAATGACTGGGATAGCAGTACCATCATGTGGAATGAATGCGAGTCCCCGCCAGAGCTTGGTCAAAAGCTTGATACTGCGCAGCTGCACCACAATGGTCAGGATGCTTGGTATGTATTCGATGCGACGATGTTTGTTCAAGATCAGCTGGATGGAGGCAGCATGATGTCGCTGGCTTTTGCCCAGGATGCTGATGACAGCGGTTATTTGGCAGAGCTGTACAATGGAGCAGACAGCAGCTATCATCCTTATCTGCGCATAGAGGCTTACCCTCCTGTGGAGCTTGCGACTGTCCAAGTAACGGCAAATCGTCTGCAGCTGGTGCCGGGCATGACGGCCCAATTGTCCGTTGTGGGTATGTACAATACGGGAGCGAACGCGAAGCTGGATGATGCGGAAATTTCATTCTCGAGTCTGACACCGGAACTTGCGTCCGTGAATGCAAGTGGTCTTGTTACCGCGCTGCAGCCTGGAGAAGCTATGTTGCAAACTGTGGTAGAGCTGGATGGCGTTGAACGCCAAGGCACGATTGTGGTTAACATCACTAATAATGTTGCGCTAACAGCACAGCTGTCAGTTGACTCTACACTCAGCACGAATGTGAAGGAGCGAGCTGTTGACGGAAGCTTGGATACCCGGTGGATATCGAGCGGTACTCAGACCCCTTATCTGAGGCTGGATTGGGAGAGTGCTCAAACGATCAGCCAGGTGAAGCTGTGGAGCGGGCATGCACCGGTTATCGGGTCAGCTAATTGGCATGTGAGAGATTTTGATCTGCAGATTTATGAGAATGGGGAATGGCTGACAATAGCCGAGGTTAGAGATAACGAACAAGACGCCTTTCTAGGGGAGTATACGACGGTAAATCTAGACACCCCGGTAACGACCTCTACCCTGCGCTTTTATTTTATCCGTCCGTCATGGGGCAATGGCAATGCCAACGATGGAACGGCTAGAATTATTGAGGTATTCGTTGGCTCAGCCAGCAATGAGGTTTCTTAAGCAATGAAGCAGAACCTGCCGCTGGACAAATATTGTTCGGGCAGGTTCTTTTTCTGAATAGGAACTCGAAATACAATAGTTTTTCTCGATTTCAAGTTGTTTTTTCTTATACTTAGCAATTCTATACTAAGTATAGAAAGCGATTACAAACATGGAGAGGGGTATACAGATGAAAAAGTATGGGTTAGTCTTGCTTACTTTAGTCTTGGTGCTTGGCTTGCTGAGCGCATGCGGGGGAAATGCGAATAGCAGCAATGCAAATAAGGGGAATACGAACGATTCATCAAGCGTGGATACGGTTGCCAAAACAGATGAGCCTGTTGAGCTGCATATGTCGGTTTGGGGCAGTGATGCTCAGGTTGCGCTGTATGATGAGCTCGCTTCGGAATATAACAAGCTTCATCCGAATGTAATCATCAAAACGACGGTCATCCCGTGGGCCGACTACCAGCAGAAGCTGGCGATTATGGCAGCGACCAAAACCTCGCCTGACATTGTATGGATATCTGAGCGCATGATTCCGCAATTCATGAATGCTGGCCAGCTGCTCGACGTTTCATCCTTGAAAGCGGATGCAGAATACGAATTCGAGGATCTATTGCCGTCTACCCTTACTGCGTTCGAGAAGGACGATAAGCTGTACGGCATTCCCTTCTCTACGCCGCCGCAGGTTATTTTCTACAACAAAACGTTATTTGAGACAAATGGGTTAAAGACACCGATGCAGCTGTATGAAGAGGGCAATTGGACGTACGATGAGCTGGTCAAAGCAGCTGAGGCGATCTCCAAGCCGCAGGAAGGTGTATACGGTGTGAAGTTTATCCAAAACTCGTCCAACTGGTCTGATAATTTGACTCCGCTAATATGGGCGATGGGCGGCGAAATTTTTAACGAGGATAAGTCGCAATTCGCTATGAACACGCCAGAGACGGCTAAAGCGATCAATCTATTTAAAGGGCTGTTGGATAAGAAAGCACATCCAAGCATTGGAGAGCAGCTGACGTTCGACACGGGCAAGCTTGGCATGGCCGTCGAGAACGTAACCCGTACAACGGCTTACCGCGATAAAGTGGATTTTGAATGGGATATTGCTCCGTTGCCGGCAGGGGACCATGGCCTTAGAGTACCGCTTGGCTTCGCAGGCTACTCGATCTTCAAAGATGCGGACAATCCGGAGGAAGCGCTGCAATACTTGAAATTTATTAGCAATAAGGAGAATGCAGCTAAGGTCGCTGAGTTTTTCGTACCGCAAAGACAGTCTGTGCTGTACTCCGATGAGTATTTGAATAAATTCGCATTCCCGACGGTAGAAACGATGAAGGTATCTGCATACGATCTGATGGCTGACAGCTCGATCCGGCCTTCCCATACGAATTGGGTCAAAATCGATGAGCAGGTAACGTTCAACATGGATGAGATTCTGCTCGGTACGAAGACAACCGAAGAAGCGCTGCAAGTGATGGAAGACAACATCAATCCATTACTCAAATAAGGGAAGATAACCTCCATAATAATAGAGCCTATGTGAGAGATTGCCCGTTCAATAGGCAATCTCTCATAGGATATGGAACAATGGCAATCTGAACACAATAGGAGGTGAGCGCGGATGGCCGGAGGGAAGCCTGCGGGTTTAACAAGCTTAAAATCAAAAGAGATGTGGATGGGCTATTTATTTATCCTCCCGATTTTAGTAGGCTACTTGCTTTTTTTGTTTGGCCCTATCGTGTATGCGTTCGTTATGAGCTTTACGAATTGGTCGTTATTCGGGGATACCACCTATATCGGTGCTGACAATTATGTGAAAGCCTTGAATCATGACCCTGTCTTCTGGGACACGATTGTAAACACTTTATATTTCTCGGCTGGTCTTGTTCCGCTGAATATCGTAATATCTCTTCTTCTCGCCATGCTGTTAAAAAGGAAAATATGGGGCATAGGATTGTTCCGGACTGCGATATTCACGCCGGTAGTCGTATCTCTTGTCGTATGGGGCATCGTCTGGAAGTTTATATTCTCTACCGACGGGGGATTAATCAATCTGCTCATCCGAATGTTCGGCGGGACGGAGATTGCTTGGCTCTTCTCGGAAGTTTGGACGATGCCAACGGTAATAATCGTTAGTACTCTAAAAGGTGTAGGTATGAACATGGTTATCTTTCTAGCTGCTTTGCACGATGTGCCTAAGGATTATTATGAGGCTTCCAGAATAGACGGCGCCTCGCGCTGGGCGACGTTCAAATCGATCACGCTGCCGCTGATTACACCAGCCGTGTTCATGACAACGATTATTACGGTCATTGGTTCACTGAAAGTGTTCGGACAAATATATGTCATGACGAATGGCGGCCCGGGAACGAGCACCTACGTCATGGTCTTCTATATTTTCAAACAAGCATTCCGCTCGTATGAATTCGGGTATGCATCTGCGCTGGCCTTTATTCTGTTCACCATTATTCTGCTTCTGACATTGGTTCAGTGGAAGCTGAGAAAGCGGTGGGTTCACTATGAACAATAAGACGTCCAATATACCTGCCTATCTGGTGCTTACGCTTATTTCCTTTATCGTGCTGTTTCCTTTCTTCTGGATGGTTAGCACATCCTTGAAGGCAGACTCCGAGGTTTTCCTATTCCCGCCTCAGTGGATTCCAAGTAGGCCGGAGTGGAACAATTATATCCGAGTATTCACGGAAATGCCGTTTTTCCGCTATTTCTTCAATAGCGTATATATTGCAGTGCTTGTTACGGCAGGCACCTGCTTCATCTCTGCACTGGCAGGCTATGCTTTTTCTAGACTGAACTTTCCTTTCAAAAATGCAATTTTTCTGTTTCTGCTTAGCGGAATGATGATTCCAACTGAGGTCACGACTATCCCCTTATTTACATGGCTGTCCAAGCTTGGGTTCATCGATACGCATTTCCCGTTGATTGTTCCGCCGATGCTTGGTGCGGGAGGGATGTTTGGCGTCTTCTTAGTTCGCCAGTTCCTCATTACGGTTCCAATTGAATTGGACGAGGCTGCCAAAGTGGATGGCAGTACACCGTGGCGGACCTTCCGCTCTATCATGCTTCCAATTGCTACACCGGCTTTGGCAACGGTAAGCATCTTTACATTCATGAACAGCTGGAATGAATTTTTTGAACCGCTTATTTATTTGAACACGAAGGAGCTGTTCACGCTTCCGATTGGGCTATCGCTGCTAACTACGGATATTGGGGTGGATTGGCCGCTGCTGCTGGCTGCTTCGACGATATCTACAGTCCCCATATTGGTCGTGTTCTTCCTCGCGCAGAACAAGTTTATCGAAGGCATTGCGAATACGGGATTGAAATAAGGAATAGTGGAAGGAATAGCGGAATGAAGAGCAGACTGCAGAGATGCAGTCTGTTTTGTTATGTTCACGTTGTGATTTCTTCAAGCAAAAGATTTTATAATAGCGAAGAGTGGTGCGATTTAGTATCTTTAGTTATAATTGCTTTCACTTAGAGGGTTATTGTTAAGCCAGAAAGGGGCGGGCTTATGATTAGATTTGGCATACCACGAAACAAGGGTACATTATTTACCCATCTAATCTTTTCATATACGATGTTGGCTGTAAAGGTGGAGGTTCGCGTTATAAGCCATAAACATCAGATTGAGCAAGCGGTTATTCTGCCTTTAGCTGCCTACATTCCCTATCACCAGACGGACGGAGATCAATCGAGCATATCCGCTTCGACAATATCGACGTGCTGGAGCATCATGAGCCGCAGGAGGATTATGCAATGAGCCCCTTAAGACGCTGGAAAGCGGTGACGAGCAATGGATTGAGACTCCGTAATCCATATCTTGAACCATGACAGAATAATCTGGTTGGACTTTTTTTTAGGAAAGAAGAGATTCATTATTGCTCAATGGCGGTACTTTAAGAAGTGTGGCTAAGGCATTGATGTGCGCGACAGGTCAAGAGGTTGTACAAATCGTACAGCAAACATTAGAATAAATAAATGTGCATAAAGCTGGCTGCGTCACAGCCAGCTTTGTACTGTTATTTTCACCCTGCGATAGCGCAGCTTTGACGGAACGGAGATGGAAAGGAACAGCTATGTTGAATATAAAAAATGTTTCAAGCGGTCTGACATCGGCGATTATGGCCTGCACCGGTGGCGCTGTGCTGATCGTTCAATGCGCCGATGCGTTAGGGCTTAGCAGATCTGAGGCGTTGTCTTGGCTGCTTGCGGTATACATCATTGGAGGCGCATTGAATTTACTGCTCATCCTCCGGTACAGAATACCGTTCGCAGGCTGTCATTCCATAACAGCTGCTGCTTTTCTAAGTGCTTCAGCGGTGCATTATCCGCTGAAGGAGCTTGCAGGCAGCTTCGTTATGGCTGGCGCCATTATTATTGTGCTTGGAGCTACTGGACTATTCGGCAAGCTTATGGGGCTGATCCCGAGGCCCATACTGGACGCTATGCTGGCAGGAATCGTGCTGCATTATGTAGTGGCTATCATTCCTTCGATCCAAGAGATGCCCCTAATTGGCCTAATCTCTTTGATTGGCTTCATTATCGTACCTAAATGGTTCAAAGCGATTCCGCCATTGCTCGGAATGCTGGTTTTTGGAATTATAGGTCTGCTGCTGTGGTATGACTTCCCCGCTGCTCAAGCAGCTGAATTCAGCATGCCGCAGGTGATTAGCCCGGTGTTCACGGCAGGCGGCTTGATTTCAATTTCAATTCCCATTGCGATACTGATCCTCAGCAATGATATTGCAGTCTCACTAGCTGCTCTAAAAAAGAACGGGTATGAGCCGCCAGTAAATAAAACGGTGATGATCTCGGGCTTGGGTACGCTGGTTGTTGGTTTCTTCGGGGGACATGCTGTCAATGTTGGGGGCATGATGACAGCCTTATGCAGCAGCGATGAGGCTGGAGAGAAGAAGAATCGAATCTGGGCAGGAGTCGTGTGCAGCGTGCTCGTTATTATATTCGGACTATTCGCTGGCGGCATGCTGGTGCTGATTAATAGGCTGCCTTCTGCGTTTATTGTCATGCTAACGGGCTTCTCGCTAGCCGGTGTGCTGATTAGTAATTTGCAAGCGGTGTTCTCACAATCCTCTTACCGCTATTGCTCTTTATTCACCTTTATTATTGCCATTGCCAATGTATCGTTCCTCGGTATTTCTTCTCCCGTCTGGTCACTGCTGGTTGGCTGTCTGATTGCCAAAGTGCTGAAGGAAGGCGAGCCGGTCAAGCCAGAGACAGCTGGTATGTAAAAGAGCCGACGTATCCTGCAAGCACATTGCTAAGCAGGTTAATAAGACCTTGAGGCCTGACATCCTCAAGGTCTTATTGCTGCTGCATAAGGGATTGTTCTGCTCATTTCCGCTTTGTTCTATTGTAAGAAGGTGATGCTGCTCGAGATCCTTTTGAGGATTTTTTGTTTTTACTATTTGTTTTCTCACTAGGTAGGCTCGATAGGAATGCTTTTGGGCCAAGTAACGAACCTGCCATCTTGATCATAGGCTGCATCTGTTGGAAGAAGCTTAAGAACTTCTGGGCACTGCCCATCATGGACATAATGCCGTCCAGCCCGTTCAATCTATTGGGCATAGGCATAGGATTCTCATTGACGGGTGTGGCTTGAGAATATTCCGGTAGGCTGGAATCATTCGTGGCTTCACTTTCAGTAGGAAGAATCGCTTTAGTACGTGCTTTGTATGTTCGTTTCACTTCTCGACCACTTTCCTTTTCTTCATATTATTCTTGGTATATTATGCACAGCTGCTATTCTATGACTGGATATTTGTCACCGAGACTTTTAATCTACTGGATTGGCCTTTTATGTGAATAGGGGGTCATTGAATCATCTCGAAGGTTAAATATTCCATGAAAGAAGATAAAAATGTACATGGACGATTTCCTAAATGCTGGATATCATTGATAATGAATATCAATATCAAAATAAGAAAATAGAGGAGATGCCGTAAATGGCGAAGGAGCATCACGCAGAGGCGCATGAAGCCCAAGTAATTGCGTCTTCGCAATATGAAGAAGTTAAGCGGCGCGTATTTCGCCAGTTAGCGGAAGCACTTATGTACGAAGGTATAGTCCAGCATAGTGAACGTCCAATAACCGGGCAGCGCACCGAATTCACGATAAGAGGATGGAATGATCAAGGCAAGGCAGTGAGGTACGTTTGCCAAGGCGAGCGTAAGCTGAGCTTCGGAAGATTCCGATTGACAGAAGATCCTATTCATAGAAGAGAGGGAAATGACGAATATGAAGCTCGGGACCTAGCTGTATTCCTGAGCGAGACCATGGCTATCTATGATGAGCCTCCAGCTAATCTCAGCTCATTCATTCATGAGGTTGAGCACACGTTAGTTAAGGATGCATGGTCTCGTTATCATCAACACGAGCACAAGGAATTAAACAACAGGACGTATGCAGAGCTTGAAGGTGATGTAGGCGAGGGTCACCCTTATCATCCTTGCTATAAATCTAGAATAGGCTTCGATCTGGTGGACAATGCAGCCTATGGACCTGAATTTCATCCCGGGCTGAAGCTCATCTGGATTGCTGTAAGCCAAGAACTGGCTTCTCTATCATCGTCATCGGCAATGGACCATCATGATTTCATTCAGCAGGAGCTCGGAGAAGAAACGTACAGCCGGTTCAAAAAAACGATGAAGCGCAGAGGACATGTGTTGGTCGATTTCGTGCTTATTCCCGTCCACCCTTGGCAATGGAGGGAGAAGATCATTACGCTGTTTCAGCGGTATTTGGCAGATGGGCGGATGGTCTATCTAGGTGAGGGAGAAGATGAATACTCGCCGCAGCAGTCTATCCGTACGTTGTCCAACCGGACATACGAACAGAAGTCCAACGTGAAGCTATCGCTCGGGATTCTGAATACGTCGTCTATAAGGACTATTTTGCCCCGACATACACGCAATGGCCCTATCGTATCTGCGAAGCTGGCAACGCTGCTTGCAGGAGACCGATATTTGCGAAATGAGCTTGGACTTATCATGCTGGGGGAAGTTCACGGCATCTCGTTCAATTATGAACGGCTGCCCGGGCCCATTCGGCCAAGCGGATTGGGTATGTTAGGCGCTTTATGGCGGGAGAGCATCTCCACCTATTTGAAGCCGAATGAAGAAGCGGTGCCCTATACAGCCATTTGCCATCTGACTCCAGAAGGAATGCCTTATATCGCCGCTTGGATAGCACGTTATGGCATGGAGAATTGGATAAGTAAGCTGCTGGAGGTAACGGTTCTTCCTCTCATCCATCTGATGTACGCCCATGGAGTAGCAGTGGAATCGCATGGCCAGAACCTGGTGCTAATCCATGAGCAGGGCATTCCCAAACGATTGGCGGTTCGGGATTTCTCCGGCGGGGTGCTGCTGTTCAATAGGGTGAACGCGGACCCTTCCACACTGCCTGAGACAGATAAGCCCATTGAGGTTCGTGACGTCGTCCATAATTCATTGTTTTTCGTTAATTTGGCGGAGGCTGCAATGTTTCTAGAGAAATATTACGGTCATAGTGAATATGCATTCTGGGATGCGGCTGCGAATACGATTCACGATTATCAGCAGCGCTGGCCCGAGCTTACAGAATCCTTCCACTTCTATGATTTGTTCGAGGAATTCGTAGAAGTCGGACAGCTCGCTAGGCGGAGGCTGATGGGCCCGGGATGTGAGAGAGATCATCGCATTCCTAATGTACTATATGCTTTTTCCAAAAAGTAGGGGGATCGAGTATGGCGATAATTAACGGCAAAGATGTAACGGAGTTTATCCGTTCAGCGCAATATGTGGCGGCAAGGCGTCGTGTCCTCCGGCAATTCGTAGAAGCGCTTATATACGAGAATATGGTGCCGGTCGCAGTACAACAGCAGAATGAGGGATGGGCAACGTACACCATTGCAGGCCAAGCCGCCGATGGAAGCCAAGTGGAGTACCTCTGTGAAGGCAGACGGATGCTGGGCTTCGGCAGAATTCGCTTGTCCACGGAGAAGCCGATCAGCAGAGTGCAGGGTGATGAGCATCGAGAGGCAGATGATCTTGCTGTATTTATGGAAGAAATAACAGCTTCGCTCGTGGAGGAGCCGCGTCATCTACAGCGATTTATGCAAGAGCTCGAACAGACGCTCTTGAAGGAAGCAGCAGCGCGTTACCATGTTCACCTTAATCGGAAGAGTGGACCAAGAGGATATGATGACTTAGAAGGCGATGTGCTGGAAGCCCATCCGTATCATCCCTGCTTCAAATCCAGAATCGGCTTCGATCTAGAGGATAATGAAGCATACGGTCCTGATTTCAATCCTCAGTTCAAGCTGGTATGGCTTGCCGTTCGCCGAGAGCTCGTCATTGTCGCGACATCAAGCATGATGTCCTTCACGGCATTTATCCGTAATGAGCTTGGGGCGCAGACGTATGGCCGGTTCACGGATATCTTATCCCGCAGCGGCTGTGTGGAGGCGGATTATGTATTCATCCCTGTGCATCCTTGGCAGTGGCGTGAGAAAGTGCAAGAAGCTTTTTTTCGCTATATCGAGAGTGGTCAGATCGTTCCGCTGGGAGAGGGGGATGATCATTATTCGCCTCAGCAGTCGATCAGGACGTTATCGAACCGATCACATGAGTCGAAATGGAATGTGAAAGCGCCGATCAGCATTACGAATACGTCTGCCGTACGCATATTAGGTTCACATCATGTGACCAATGCTCCGATTTTATCGGATTGGCTGGCCTCTATTGTCGAGCAGGATGCTTATTTGGGTGAGGAGCTGGGTCTTGTCATTCTGAAGGAAGCGGTGGGTGTTTCCTTCCGTTATGGTCTGCTGCCAGAGCCGATTAGACTGGATGCCTATGGTACGCTCGGCGCTATTTGGCGGGAAAATATCCATCATTATTTGAAGCCAAGAGAAGAAGCGGTTCCCTTCACAGCCTTATGTCATATCGACGCAGACGGAGTGCCTTTTATCCAGGAGTGGGTAACGAGATACGGGGTTGTAGAGTGGGTCAACAAGCTGTTTCATAGCAGTATTCTACCGCTTATCCACTTGCTGTTCGCCCATGGAGTAGCAATGGAATCGCATGGTCAGAACATGGTGCTGATTCATCGTGACGGCATTCCATTACGCGTTGCTCTTAAGGATCTGCCTGGAGGCGTACGCTTCTACAAGCGTGAAGAGAATGATCCGCTGCGTACAGAACGATTGCGGGATTCTGATCCTGAGCATCCCAACAGCTACAGCACCTCACCTATGGAGACGGAGGTTGTCTCCAAGATCAGAAATTTCCTACTGGATTCCTTCTTCCAGATTAATCTAGCCGAAATTGGCTGGGTTCTGGAGCGGTACTACGGATTAGCGGAGTTAGCCTTCTGGACCCTTGCTTCTGAACAAATTCATGCTTATCAGCAGCAGTTCCCTGCTTATGAGGAGAGCTTCAAGAAATATGATCTATTCGTCCCTACCATTGATGTCGGGCAATTGACAAGGCGCCGGCTATTCGGTGAGCATGTCATGCGCAATCATGCCGTACGCAATCCATTATATTTGCTGAAGCAATTAGAGGAGGCTAATGAAGGTGATACAGTCCGTCTTAAAAACGCGTGATATGGTGGAGTCGGTTGTAGAATGTGTGGGAGGAACGCCGCTTGTGCATTTAACTCGTATTTTTGCTCAATCCGGTATCGAGCTGTTCGCCAAAATGGAGATGATGAACCCAGGCGGAAGCATGAAGGACCGCACTGCGCGCTTCATTATTGAGCATGGGTTAAATAGTGGACTTATTAACGAGAATACTCATCTTATCGAGAGCACCTCGGGCAATCTGGGTATTGGCCTGGCTATGGTTGCCAAAATCAATGGCTTGAAATTAACTTGCGTTGTCGATCCCAAAATCACGAAGACGAATCTTCAGATTATGCGGAGTCTGGGCGCCAATATAGATATGGTAACGGAAAAGGATGAGCTTGGCGGTTATTTGAAAACCCGCATTAAGCGGGTCAACGAGCTGCTGGAGCAAATTCCACAATCGTATTGGATTAATCAATATGCCAATGAGCTTAATTGGAAGGCTTATTATACGACAGCTGCTGATGAGATGGTGAAGCAGCTACCTGGTACAATCGATTATCTGATCTGTGCAGTGAGCACAACGGGAAGTATTCTTGGTTTCTCCAGACGACTGCGGGAAGATTCCCCCCATGTCAAAGTCATTGCGGTGGATGCAGCAGGCTCGGTTATTTTCGGCGGGTTGCCTGGCGCAAGGGAAATACCAGGGATCGGCGCGAGCCGAGTTCCAGAGCTGCTCAGCAGAGATGAGATTGATGAAGTCGTCTATGTGAATGACTTGGAATCAGCAGAGGGCTGCCATGAGCTGCTCGATCGAGAAGGGATTTTTGCGGGAGGATCGTCAGGCTCAATTATTGCGGCACTTAAGAAAATACTGCCTTACATCCCGCGCGGAGCGAGAATAGCTACCGTGCTGCCTGATCGCGGGGATCGGTATATGGACAGTGTATATGACGAGCAATGGGTGAATGAGCAGCGAGGAGTATGGCAAACGGGAGGGGTAAAAGCATGAATGCTGGGACGTCTATGCTATATCTAAGCAGAGAAGATATAGAGAAGCTGGGTGGCGGACATTCTGACCTATATGTCGAAGCCGTCAGCCACGCGTTGACGCTGCATGCGAGTGGGGATTATGTGCAGCCGCTGAAGCCTTACTTGCGCGTTGAAGGCTCGAATGGACATATTGCGGATCGCATTATCGCAATGCCTGCCTATCTGGGAGGCGATTCCCCTATATCGGGTATGAAGTGGATTGGCAGCAAGCATGATAATCCGACCGTACGCGGCGTAGAGCGTGCAAGTGGAGTGATTATTCTTAACGATCCAGAGAGCAATTATCCGGTAGCCATTATGGAAGCAAGCTTATTAAGCGGCATGCGAACGGCTGCAGTATCCGTCATCGGAGCCCGTCATTTTGCCAAAAGCGGCTTCCGTGCGGTAAGCTGCATCGGCTGCGGCGCGATTGCTCGTATGCAGCTGCTGTCCATGCTGGAACAGTTCCCTGCAATTGCAGAAATTCACCTGTTCGATGTGTTTGCGGAGTCTGCTCATCGGCTTGCGCAAGAGCTTAGTGACCGATTCAGTCATGTGCTCATTACGATAGCAGCTAATGCAGAAGGCGCCGTAAGGCAGGGCGAGGTTGTGATCACCTGTACCGTAGTCGATCAGCCGTATATCCCAATGGAATGGATTCGCAGAGGAGCCTTCGTAAGCAATATTTCGATTATGGACTTGCACAAGGATGTATTCCTGCAGGCTGACAAGGTAGTCGTAGACGATTGGCAGCAGGCGAATCGAGAGAAGAAAACGCTCAATCAGCTTGTCCTGGAAGGCAAATTTTCGGAGGAGCAGCTATACGCGGAGTTAGGCGAGGTCGTGAGCGGCACGAAAGCTGGCAGGGAAAACGAGGATGAGATTATTGTGCTTAATCCGATGGGCATGGCCGTTGAAGATATCGCAAGCGCATATGAAATCTTCCGGCGAGCGCTGTCTAATGGCGTCGGCACAACATTAGATTTATTCAGTGCGAAGCAGGCTGCAGTATCCAGCGAGGTGAGGGCATAGGATGGTCACACAAGCTAGCCCAGCTTCTGGTCTAACGGCGCAATACCTAGCGGAGAAAGAGCATATCGAGCGATTTCTGAATGCGTATTTGAGGGAGCATGAGATTCCTCTGCCACTGCTGAGTCAAGAAGAGTCAATTAGCGGAAGAGTCCCGTCCCGTATTCTCAATCGCTTGGAGGAGCAAGGAACGCCTATGCTCCTTCCTCTGCCCGCTACTGGCGGGGTGGTTATTGGGGCGCTGCGCTACATATCAGCGCTTGGGCATTTCAAATATGGTGAAGAATTCTGGATAAGTAAGATGAAGGAGCACACAGATTCCGACCCTAATGCTCCTCTGACCTTCTATAGGCTCAGGTCTGCGGAGGAGCTCATTACCGCGTTAGTTGAAGAAATAGGCGCCAAGGAATGGGATCAAGCGGGAGCCAAGGGAAAACAATTGTCACTGATCGAGCAAATCATGGTTTCCATGGAGCGTGTGCAATATTTTATGGAGGGAACCTCTGGAAGAGCTGGTCGTTCGCTGTGGGAGCATCAGGGCGTGGGTCGCATTCAAGCAGCTGAACAAATGCTGCTGTATGGGCATCCGTTCCATCCGACTCCTAAGAGTGCGGAAGGCTTCTCGGAGGAGGCGATGCGCTTATATGCGCCGGAGCTCGGAGGAACGTTCGCCTTGCATTATTTTGCCATTGATCCCGAGCTGGTAGAGGAAGAATGGATCGGCGAGACAGTGGAGCCTGTTCCACATGCCATACGAGCAGCGGCAAAGGAGCTTCTGCCGTCTCAATATGCGCATTATATCCTGCTGCCGAGCCATCCCTGGCAAGCTGAATATGTGATGGGGCTTGAGCAGGTGCAGCCTTATATTGAGATGAAGCAGCTTATCTATTTGAAGGAGCTAGGAGGTAAAGTTGTTCCTACTTCCTCAGTGCGTACCGTGTGGGATTTCGATCAGCCTTATATTTATAAGCTGCCGCTAGACGTAAGAATAACGAATTTCATCCGCGTGAATCCACTTGAGCAGCTGAAGCGGGCTGTCGCAGCTAGCCGTGTACTTGCGGGATTAATTCCACAGATTCCTTATGATGGATTCACGATCATTGTGGAGGAAGGCTATCGAACATTAAAGCTAGCTTCGGTAGAACAAGGGGACAAGTCACTGAATGACAGCTTCGGCGTGATGTTCCGCCGCAATCCGGCACAGGTTATTCACATAGAAGAGAGTGGTCTGGCGGAAGCTGCTAGTCCGCTCGTAATCGCCTCCCTTCTAGAAGCTCGCACTCCGCTTGCGGCGACACCTCTATGGGAAGCTGTCATGGCATCAGCCAAGTGGAAGGGCGTTACAGCTAATGAGGAATTCACAGCCAGCTGGCTGCGCCGATATGTGGACATTTCACTTGTTCCGCTGTTATCGCTATTCGTGAGCTATGGCGTGAGCATGGAGGCGCATGCGCAGAATTCTTTGTTATCGCTGGATAAGGGCTGGCCAGCCCGGTTCTACGTGAGAGATCTGGAAGGGGTCAGCATTAGCCGCCAGAGAATGGAACGGCTGATTGAGCACAGCGGTGGACAGGAGCACTTCGGTCTATCGGACGATAGTCCGGCCTTGTATTCCGATGAATCTGCATGGCATCGCTTCAAATATTATGTGCTGGTTAACCACATGGGACATATCGTGCATACGCTCGCTTATGGATTGAAGAAGTCTGAATTAGTTCTATGGTTGGCGGTTTATGAGGCTCTGGTTCACTCAGACATATTCCAGCAGGCGGATAGCAAGCCGTACTTCGAGGATTTGCTGAATAATAGGTATCTCCCTGCGAAGGCGAATCTAATTAGCCGCTTCCAAGAGCGTGGTGAGAACCCGATCTACGTCTCTATACCGAACCCGTTATATATCGTAAGTCATTCTCATGAAGCGGAGGCAGACGATGAACCGGATTATTCAGCAGATCACACAGGCTAGACAAGACAGTCAGGAGCCGTTCTGCGGCTATTTTTATGATATTGCGCATTTGAGGGAGCATGCGAACGGATTGATGAGCAGCCTTCCTTCCTTCTGCAAGCTATTCTACGCGCTCAAAGCCAATTCCGATGAACCGATTATCGCCGCGCTGGCTCCTATCGTGAGTGGCTTTGAGGTGGCGTCACTGGGAGAAGTGCTCAAAGTACGTGCCATCTCAGCGGACATTCCGATTATTTATGGCGGCCCAGTGAAGACGGACAAGGCGATACAGGGAGCGCTCCTTCATCAGGTGCAGCGCATCCATGTGGAGAGCAGCTACGAGCTGCTTCGTGTCGCGAGGATTGCCAAGGAGCTGGGCGTAGTCGTATCGATTCTGCTGCGCGTGAATGTAGCGAGTCCGCTGCCGGAAGCAACCTTGTTCATGGCAGGAGAGCATTCTCAGTTCGGCATTGATGAGAATCAGCTTGCAGATGTCATTGCGCTTGCACAAAGTCTGGATTCGGTGAAGCTGGAGGGCTTTCACCTCCATTCCTTGTCTAATAATCTCAGCTCCGAGCGCCATATTCAGCTGGTCAGCCACTATTGCGATCTGGTGGCGAAGTGGTCAAGAGATTATGGCCTGAATCTGACCTATCTGAATGCAGGCGGAGGAATCGGTGTTAACTATGCGAACCTTGAAGAGCAATTCGACTGGAGCAGCTTCGTGGATGGACTCCGTGGAGAGGTGAGGAGCAAGCTTCCCGAGCACCTGACGATTATGTTCGAATGCGGCCGTTACATCACCGCCTCTTGCGGCTATTATGCAGCAGAGATTGTCGATGTGAAAAGCAATCATGGCAATCGGTTCGCCCTTCTACGCGGAGGAACCCATCATTTTCGCCTGCCCTCCTCATGGGGGCATAATCATCCATTCCAGATCGTTCCGATGGAGGACTGGAACTATCCATTCGCAAGACCAGCGCTTGGAGCAGGACCTGTAACGCTTGCCGGGGAGCTTTGTACGCCCAAGGATGTATTAGCCAGAAATTGTGAGGTGCCGGGCGTTCGCGTTGGGGATGTCATTGTGTTCCAATATGCGGGTGCGTATGGGTGGGCAATCTCTCATCATGATTTTCTGAGTCACCCTCATCCATCTCATCATTATTTGGAACAATGGAGTGGAGGTGTTCACGAATATGAGTGGGTTCAACAGCTCTCATCGAAGGCTACATCTTAATGTATTCATGCAGGCAACAGGCCATCATGATGCTTCCTGGCGCCATCCGATGGCACGGCCCGAA
This sequence comes from Paenibacillus xinjiangensis, assembly GCF_059686975.1. Lineage (NCBI taxonomy): Bacteria > Bacillati > Bacillota > Bacilli > Caryophanales > Paenibacillaceae > Paenibacillus > Paenibacillus xinjiangensis. The sequence continues at coordinate 49,246 of NZ_JCAALS010000016.1, forward strand.
AAGATGCTCGATATCCGTTATTACATGAAGCTTGCACAGACCGCGGAGCGGGGCTTATTCGACTCCCTGTTCATCGCAGATACGTATGCAGGCAAGGTGAACAAGCTGGAGCCGTTCACCCAGCTTGCAGCGCTTGCAGCTGCTACGGAACGAATCGGATTAATTGCTACAGCGGCGACGACCTACAATGAGCCGTTCCATGTGGCTCGCAAGCTCGCCTCATTAGATCATATAAGCGGGGGAAGGGCTGGATGGAATATCGTGACGGGCGGCTCATCCGCCGCTCATAACTTCAGCCGAGAGGAGCATCCCGAGCATGATTCCCGTTATGAGACCGCAGCGGAATTCACGGAGGTCGTGAAGCAGCTGTGGGACAGCTGGGAGGATGATGCGCCTCGCTGTGACAAGGAGAGCGGAGTGCTGGTCGATCATGAGAAGGTGCATGACATTGATTTCAGTGGCAGTCATTACACGGTGAAGGGACCTCTTAATATGGCCCGCCCTCCTCAAGGCTATCCTGTATTGGTACAGTCTGGCTCTTCCGACAGCGGTAAGGAGCTGGCTGCAGCAGCTGGTGAGGTGGTGTTCACCGCTCAGCAGTCCTTCCATGAAGCAGCACAATTCTATGGAGATGTGAAAGGAAGAATGGGAAGGTATGGCAGGCTGCAGGAGCAGCTGCTCATTATGCCGGGCCTGTGCCCAATCGTTGCGGATACGGATGCCGAAGCGGAGGAGCTTGAGGAGGAGCTGAATCAGCTGATTGATATAACGGATGTCTTGCGGAGAATTTCCTCAAGGTTCACGGTTAATCTGAATGAATATCCCATTGATGGTCCCGTCCCGCTTGATAGGATGATACCGCCGGCTGAGTTTAATGGGCTGCGCAGCCGTCAAGAGCTCATGATGAAGATGATCCGCAGGGAGAGCATAAGCATTCGCCAGCTCGTCCACCGAATGATTGGCGGCCATGGGCATATCACGTTCACCGGAACACCGATCAAGCTTGCTGATCTGATGGAGGAGTGGCTGCGTGGCGGTGCTGCTGACGGATTCAACATTATGCCGCAGCTGTTCCCGTGCGGCTTGGACGCTTTTGTCGACCGCGTGGTGCCGGAGCTTCAGAATCGGGGGCTGTTCCGCACGGAATATGAAGGCGTGACGCTTAGGGAGAGCCTCGGATTGTCGCGTCCGGCGAATCGGTTCGCCGGCTATGCTTATACCGACAAAAAATAGAATAAGGACTTCATGTTGAACATTGAAATCGGGGGTAGAAGGTCATGACGTTATGGAATGGATCGGGAAGAATGGCCGATCTGATTAAGGAAAGACGATCGATCCGCAAGTTCAAGAGTGATCCGGTATCACAGGAATTGCTGATGCATCTGCTTAATGTAGCGGTGTGGGCACCTACACATGGTGTAAGAGAGCCATGGCGGTTCATTCTGTACAAGGGTGAGGCACGCAGAGGACTTGCTCATGCGATGCTGGATGCGAGCACGGCGGAGGAGCGAGGTCAATACACACAGAGCAAAGTCGATTATTTTATGAATATTCCGTATCATATCGTCGTCGTACAGGTAGAAGATCCTCGCCAAAGGCAGTGGGATGAGGATTACGCAGCAGTCTGCTGCTGGATTCAAACCTTCCAGCTTGCTGCTTGGGAAGAAGGATTAGGCGTCGTATGGAAAACAAACCCGTTCATCTATCATCCTGTGTTCCGTGAAGCGGTTCAAGTTCGGGGCGGTGAGAAAATCGTCGGACTACTGCATGTTGGGTATCCCGAGCAAATACCAGCTCCTAGGCCTCGAACCGATGCAAGTCAATATCTGACAATTCATGAGGAATAACGCAAACCAAAAGCAATAACAATTGGCGAAAAGGGGCGATCATAGTGAGTGCAAATGGAAAGCAGCTGCATATGAACTTGTTCATTCTGAATACTGGGCATCATGAGGCGTCATGGCGCCATCCTGATACACAGCCGGAGCTGGTTACAGATGTCCGCTACTATCAACAGCTGGCGCAAGTTGCGGAGAGAGGCAAGCTGGACTCGCTATTCCTTGCGGATGCTTACGGGCTGCCGCCGACTATACGCTATAAGGTGCTGCAGGGACTGGAGCCATTCACGCTATTGTCCGCACTTGCGATGTCGACCGAGCGAATCGGCCTAATTGGAACGGCATCCACGACCTACAATGAGCCCTTCCATATTGCGCGTAAGTTCGCCTCCTTGGATCATATTAGCGAGGGGCGGGCAGGCTGGAACATCGTAACTTCGACGGGCAATACGACAGCGTTCAACTTCCGCGACGAGGGGCTGCCAGAGCATTCCGAGCGCTATCGGAGAGCGGAAGAATTTCTTGATGTTGTGGAAGGACTATGGGACAGCTGGGAAGATGATGCTCTTGTGATAGACAAGGAATCCGGCATTTATGCTGATCCTGCTAAGATTAGCGAGATTAACCATAAGGGCTCTTATTTCGCCGTTCGCGGTCCGCTCAATATTCCTCGGCCTCCGCAGGGTCATCCCCTGCTGGTGCAAGCAGGCGCGTCAGATACTGGCAAGGAGTTCGCCGCCAAAGTAGCGGAAGCGGTATTCACCGCACAGAACACTCTGCAGGATGGGCAAGCCTTCTATGCTGATCTGAAAGGTAGAATGGCCAAGTATGGCCGTCATGTTGATGAGATGGCTATTCTTCCAGGCTTTTGCCCGATTATTGGAGCGACTGAGAAAGAGGCCAAGGAGAAAGAGGAGGAGCTGCACGCACTTACTCAAACGGAGTATGGGCTGTATCGATTATCGAACCTATTCAAATTCGATCTATCTGCATATCCTATCGATGGGCCATTGCCGTATGATGAGCTGCCACTCACAGAGGAGATCAATTCCCAGAAGGGCAGGCATCAAATGTATGTGGTGATGGCACGCAGGGAGGGACTAAGCATTCGCCAGCTAATGATGCGGACGGCTTCATCACGCGGACATTTCTCCCTCGCGGGCACACCTGTCCAGATTGCCGATGTGATGGAGCAGTGGTTCAGAGAAGGTGCAGCTGACGGATTTAATCTGATGCCTCCGTATTTGCCAGTTGGACTTGAGGAGTTCGTTGATCACGTTATTCCGGAGCTTCAGAATCGGGGATTGTTCCGAACGGAATATACGGGAGCTACGCTGCGCGATCATTATGGCCTGAAGCGTCCCGCAGGCCCTGCAAGCCATCCTGTCGTTACGGGAACCCGATAAGCTATGCTGACGCCAATACAATTCGTGGAGATGGTGAATCACAATGAGTGAAGAGATACGAAGGCAGCTGCATCTGAATTTGTTCGTCATGGGTACAGGACATCATGAAGCCGCATGGAGGTTAACCGCCAGCGAGCCCCACAATGTGACGAAAATCCAGCATTACGTGCACTTGGCTAAGTTAGCAGAACGGGGCCTGCTTGATTCGCTGTTCCTGGCGGATGCTTATGGGCTGCCTCCGGCTATTCAGTACAAGGTGCTCATGAGCTTAGAGCCCTTCACCCTGCTGTCTGCCTTGTCTGTTGCGACTGAGCGAATCGGCTTAATCGGTACCGCTTCAACAACGTATAACGAACCGTTCCATATTGCACGAAAGTTCGCTTCACTTGATCATATCAGCGGAGGCCGTGCGGGCTGGAACATCGTAACGTCTACCAGCGATGTGACAGCAGCGAACTTCGCTGATGAAAGGCTGCCGGCACATAGCGCACGTTATGAGCGAGCGGATGAGTTTCTTGATATTGTAACGGGCCTATGGGACAGCTGGGAGGATGGTGCACTTGTTATTGACAAGCAAACCGGTGTATATGCGGATACGGATAAGATCCGTGAGCTCAACCATAAGGGCAGACATTTCGCCGTTAGAGGCCCGCTTAATCTCCCGCGTTCACCACAAGGGCATCCCGTCTTGGTGCAGGCGGGAGCTTCGGATACAGGGAAGGAGTTCGCCTCCAGAGCAGCCGAGGTCGTCTTCACCGCACAGAATACGATCGAAGACGGACAGCGCTTCTACGCGGATCTGAAATCACGAATGGGGAAATACGGACGCTCGCCGCTTGATATGAAGATACTGCCGGGCTTCTGCGCCATTATTGGCGATACGGAGGCTGAGGCGAAGGATATCGAGATGGGCATGCATGAGCTGACGCAGGTGGAGTTCGGCTTAATTCGGCTGTCCAATGTGTTCAAGACCGACATGTCCCTCTATCCTCTAGATGAGCCTATTCCATTCGAACAACTGCCGAAGCAAGAGGAGATTAACGGGCACCGGGGAAGGCACCAGGTGTTCGCTGATATGGCGCGCAGGGAAGCGCTTACGGTGAGGCAACTTATCGCTCGAACGGCTGCCTCACGTGGTCACTTCTCCATGGCAGGCACTCCCATTCAGATTGCCGATACGATGGAGCAATGGCTGACCAGTCACGCAGCGGACGGCTTTAACTTGATGCCGCCTTCCTTGCCTGGCGGATTGGAGCAGTTCGTAGATAAGGTTGTGCCGGAGCTGCAGAACCGGGGACTATTCCGTACAGCTTACAGCGGCTCAACGCTGCGCGAGCATTATGGGCTGAAGAGGCCGGAAGGACAACATCACATTCTAGGGGAGGCGACTTAAGATGAAGGCTGGCAGCAAGCAGCTGCACTTGAATTTATTCGTTATGGGAACAGGACATCATGAGGCAGCTTGGCGTCTTGCACAGAGTAAGCCGGAGAGCGTCACGGATGTCCATTATTATATGCATCTGCTCCGAATTGCCGAGAGAGGCAAGCTGGATTCCTTATTTCTGGCAGATACCTATAACATGCCGCCGACGATTCAGTATAAAGTGCTGCAAGGACTCGAGCCCTTCACGCTGCTATCCGCCCTTGCCGTGTCGACAGAGCGAATCGGCCTCATCGGAACGGCCTCGACGACCTATAATGAACCCTTCCATGTTGCCCGTCAATTCGCTTCGCTGGATCATATTAGCGGAGGAAGAGCAGCATGGAATATCGTGACATCCACGAACAATGTAACGGCAGCAAATTTCGCAGACAAGGAGCTCCCTGAACATACAGAGCGTTATGAGCGGGCTGATGAATTTCTTGAGGTTGTCAAGGGACTATGGGATAGCTGGAGAGATGATGCATTAGTCGTCAATAAGCTCTCAGGCGTATATGCCGACACGTCCAAAATCAGCGAGCTGAATCATAAAGGAAAATACTTCGCAGTACGCGGACCACTTAATCTTCCTCGTTCACCTCAAGGCCATCCTGTATTGGTACAGGCGGGAGCCTCAGATACCGGGAAGGAATTCGCAGCTAAGGCCGCAGAGATCGTCTTCACTGCGCAGAACACGCGAGAGGACGGACTACGATTCTACACGGATCTGAAATCGCGAATGGCCAAGTACGGAAGGCTTCCGCATGAACTGCGGATTCTACCGGGCTTTTGCCCCATTATCGGGGATACGGAGGCGGAAGCGAAGGATAGGGAGAATGAGCTTCATGAACGGATACAGCCAGATTATGGGCTGCAGCGATTATCGAATTTGTTCAAGCTGGATATGACCCCTTACCCGCTCGATGGTCCGCTGCCATATGACCTGCTTCCGAAGCAGGAGAGCATCAACGGACATCGGGGAAGGCATCAGCTTTATATCGATATGGCACGCAGAGAGAATTTGACGATACGCGATTTGATTAGGCGGACGGCAGCCTCGCGTGGACACTTCTCTATGGCGGGCACACCCGTGCAGATTGCAGATGAGATGGAGAAGTGGCTGCATTCGGGTGCTGCGGACGGCTTCAATCTAATGCCGCCATCTCTGCCGGACGGATTGGTCCAATTCGTAGATCAGGTAGTGCCTGAGCTGCAGAATCGAGGCTTATTCCGAGAGGATTATACGGGGAACACTCTGCGTGAGCATTATGGTCTGAAGCGACCAGCTGCTACTGCGTATGATGCGGTATTCTCGAATAGAACCTAATTTTATCGAAGGAATGTTTAACGATCTAGCCGGACAAAAAAAAGCAGGGTACCGGACAAATTCCTACATGGACTTTTGCCCATACAAATTATAGTATTATTAATGAAAATGATTATCATTGCCAACTATTGAGGGGGAACTACAGAAATGAAGGCAGTAAAGATTTGGTTCGCAATTATTCTAATATTAGTCATCGCAGGATGCGGTGCGGCAGGAAATAAGGAGAACGGCTCTAGCGGTGCTGCAACGAATGCAACGAGTACGCCAGAAGCAATGAATGCAGCTAATACTGCAACTACTGAGCCAGCTCCAGCAGCTAGTGAAGGTGCTAGAACGATAACGCATGCGATGGGAGAAACAACTCTAGAGAGAGCTCCTGAGCGTGTTGTTATTCTATTCAACGCTATGATTGATATTTCGGCAGCTCTTGGTGTTAAGCCAGTTGGTGCAGTCGAGTCATGGGATGAGAAGCCATGGTTCCTCTATCTGCGAGATAACATGACAGATGTGACCAGCCTTGGTGAAGAGTCGCAGCCGAATATCGAAGGGATCGTCGCACTGAAGCCTGATCTCATTATTGGAGCGAAAGGCCGTCATGAGAAAATTTATCCGCAGCTCTCGGAGATTGCTCCAACAATCATGGTCGAAGAGGCCTTTGATTGGAAGGGGAATACGACTATAGCGTCACAAGCCTTGTACAAGGATGATCAAGGCGCCGAGATTATCAAAGCATGGGATGCCCGTGTTGCAGACTTCAAAGAGAAGATGGGAGACCGCCTAGCTAGCACAGAAGTATCTATGATTCGGTTCGAGAAGGATGGCACTGCACGAATCTATGTAACAGGATTTGCTGGTTCGATCTTCAATGATCTTGGTCTGCTGAGACCAGCTGCACAGCAGGGGGACAAATCAACGATTAATCTAGCCTCCAAAGAGCAGATTCCTCAGCTGGACGGCGATTATATCTTTGACATTACGCCACAAGTGGATGACGAGTCGAACATGCTCGAGAATCAGATCGACTGGACCTCCCATCCGCTCTGGAGTACGCTGGAAGGCGTGAAGAGCGAGCATTATTATAAGGTGAATGTCATTGACTGGAACCTTGGCGCAGGCAGCATGGCCGCTAATGCGCTGCTCGATGACCTATACGAATATTTCGAGCTTCAATAGAGCTGCTTATAAGATGCCGATAGCTTAAAATTCAGGAAAGAATGGGCATCTACTGCTCATTCTTTTGTGTTGTGACTGGAGGGGATGACGTGTTAATCGTCTTATCTGGCAATTCTCTCTCGCTACCTAGACCACATCGGATCAAGGAATATGATCCAGCGATAGAGAGGGAGCTAGCGATACATTACGAGGAAACGTACGGTTATTTGCTTGAGCAAGGGCTGCGTGAGCTGTATCCAGATCGGTATGCAAGTGTGCAAAATCGCTCGCAGCGGGGTTATACAATCGTCGATATTCTCCAGCAATTCGACGATCATTTGTACTATTTTGAACCGAATGTCATCATCATGCATGTAGGAGTTGTAGATTGCTGGTATCGCAAGGAGCTGGATGGACGCTCCTACGTTAACATTCAGAATTTCACGAAGAGCTATCTGACGATTATCAATCGGATGAAGCATCGGCCTGAAGCGAAGCTGATCGTCATCGGAATTGCCCCAACCTCTGACAAGATGGAGGAGAGATATCCAGGTATTCGAGAACAGATTAGCGAATATAATCATGTGCTGCAATGCGGAGCCAGCGGGGAGCAAATCTACTATATGGATCTGATAGAGGACATGGCTTCTCAGACCGAACGTTATTTGCTTCCGGATGATCAGCATTTGAACCGGGATGGCAACAGGCTTGTAGCGGATAAATTAGTGGCTTTAATTGGCCCGATGATGGAGAGATAGCAGACATGAACGTATTGAATACAGCCTACCTTAGAGCAGCTGGTACAGTTGTTGGTGTCCTTCTGCTGCTGGGAAGTCTGGCTGCAAGCATCCTGCTCGGCGCTACGAACTTCGGCTGGCATACGGCCTGGCAAGCAATCGCACATTATGATGCTGCGATAAGCGATCAAGTGATTATAAGGACGACCCGTGTGCCACGCGCACTAATCGCAGCAGTGATCGGGGCGAGCCTAGCGGCAGCAGGGGCGATCATGCAGATTCTGACGCGTAATCCATTGGCCTCGCCTAGTGTGCTTGGGGTCAATGCTGGCGCAACTCTATTCGTCGTGATAGCAGCAACTCTATTCTCTGTATCTAACATGCAGATGCTGATGTGGATGGCCTTTCTTGGAGCGACAACGGGCGCTGTAAGCGTATATGCTCTAGCAACCATCGGAAGAGACGGTATGACGCCATTAAAGGTTATATTGGCAGGGTCAGCGATGGCGGCGCTATTCTCTTCTTTTACACAAGGGCTGCTAGTGCTTAATAAAGAAGGGCTCAACAGTGTGCTGTTCTGGTTAACGGGGTCGATTGCGGGCCGTTCGCCTAATATGCTGATTACTGTATTTCCGTATGTTCTACTAAGCTGGCTGGTTGCTATGCTGCTTGCCAAAGATATGAATGTGCTGATGATGGATGAGGATACGGCCAAAGGGCTCGGTCAGCGTACCGCTGTTGTTCGTATATTGGGTGGTATTATCGTCATTATTCTAGCAGGCGCATCGGTGTCTGTAGCAGGTCCTATTGGCTTCATCGGCATCGTTATTCCTCATATCTCTCGGTTCTTCGTTGGCACGGATAATCGCTGGGTGCTGCCATACTGTATGATGCTTGGGGCTATTCTGCTTGTATTGGCTGATCTAATTGCGAGATTTATTATGATACCGGAGGAGATTCCGGTCGGCGTTATGACTGCTATTATCGGCGTTCCATTCTTTATGTACATCGCTCGAAGGAGACTGGCCAAATGACAAAATCGACGATCACTATGATGACCATTCTGTTCTTCGGTGTGCTGGCAGTCATCTTGAGCACAGCCTTGGGAGAGATGGTACTTACCCCCATAGAGGTGATTCGAGGAGCTCTTGGAATAGGGCAAGAGGATCATACGATGGTCATCAGACAATTGCGCCTTCCCCGGATTGTAGTAGCCTTGCTGGCGGGAGCATCGCTTGCAGCTGCGGGAGCTGTACTGCAAGGCGTGATCCGTAATCCGATGGCTTCGCCTGATATATTAGGTGTTACCGGGGGAGCATCCGTTGCAGCCGTTATCTTCATTACCTATTTCTCGGATGCATTAAGTATTCGGTGGCTGCCTGTGGCTGCGATGGCCGGTGCGATTCTAGTATCTTTCCTATTGTATGTATTGGCTTGGAAAAAAGGGATATCGCCCTTTCGCCTCATTCTCGTCGGGATCGGTATGGCTTCGCTCATGACGGCAATGACTACCATGATGATTATTTTCAGTCCGAAGAATGATCCAGGCCAAGCCTATCTCTGGCTAACCGGGTCTGTCTATGGCTCCAACTGGGAGAATGTCCTGACGATACTGCCTTGGACGATCGTGCTGCTGCCGATTGCTTACGGGTTTTCCCGTCATATCGATATTGGTCAACTTGGCGACGACATCGCATTAGGGGTGGGGAGCAAGGTGCAGCGCAATCGGATCATCATACTGGGAGTCAGCGTCGCTCTTGCAGGATCGGCTGTTTCTGTGGCAGGTGGGGTTGGTTTTATCGGTTTAGTTGCGCCGCACATGGCGCGCAAGCTGGTAGGCTCGAACTTCAACAAGGTGCTGCCTGCATCTGCTATGCTGGGAGGCATAATCGTCATGCTCGCGGACCTCGTTGGACGCACGATTCTGATGCCCCTAGATATTCCGGTAGGCGTATTTACGTCTGCGATCGGTGCACCATTTTTCATCTATTTGCTCTTCTCCAGGCGGTATGTTCGTTAGAAGAAGGGGATTGCAGGACTATTAGCTCAATTGACAAAAAAGGGTATATTTGTTTTAATGATAATGAGAATCGTTATCGTTATTGTTAAAACAAAAAGCTTGACGAAATGGAGAATAAGATGAGCGAATCCAACACTTCGGTTTTTGTTATTAGCGATGTCCGCAAACATAAATATACGATAGAACAGCCTATACAATCTGAAACGGCACACCTGCTGTGCTTTGTTGTAGAGGGCAATGGCAGGCTGCTAATGAAGGATACGGTTATCGATATACGGCCCATGCAGCTGCTATATTTGAGTGCAGACACCCCGGTGAACCTAACTCGACTATCGGAGAGCTTGGAGATGTATATATTATCCTTCCAGCATTACACGGGTCGTACATTCACACCGAATCGGGACAGCATTCAATTGCACAGTTCAAATAAGCCGGTGCTGCAGACCGGTTATGTCGAGCTCGGCTGCAAGCCTCAGCACATTCTGCATCGGATCGAGCAGATCGAGGCATACAGCTGTAACGAGCCTCAATCTGATAAGCTGCAATTACAATTCCAGGAATTACTCTATACGATTATGCACAACTCCCCATCCCTCATGATCCAAGAAACTTCTACTCCTAGCATTCAACGAACCATTTCCTATATGAAAACACATTTTCAAGAGAAGCTCGATATGAGCACACTATCATCCATGGCCCAGCTCACGGCGAGTTCTTTCTCCCGCTCCTTCAAAAAAATAATGGGTGAGCCTCCGATTGAATATTTGACCAGGCTGCGAATCGAGAGCGCGAAGGAGCTGCTCTCTCAGCAAGGCTGTCGAATAAAAGAGGTATCAGCAGCTGTAGGCTATGATGATGAATTTTATTTCAGCCGCATCTTTCATCGTACGGTAGGCGTATCGCCAACCTTCTATATGAAGAGAAACCGAATGAAGGTTGCGGTCGCCTCCTGCCTGAAGTTCCAAGACAGCTTATCCTCGCTTGGCATACAGCCCGTAGCTGCCGTTAATTGCTGTAGATATCCTGGAATGGGCGATACGGAGTATGAGCATATTCTCTCCAGCCAATGGAAGGATTTGATCAATGCCAAGCCGGATTTGATTATTGGAGACAAGTACCATCAGCTATATGAAGACAAATTCAGTGAGATTGCACCGACCGTGATGCTGGCGCAGGATCGGGATTGGTTAATGAACTATCGTAAGCTAGCTGACATGCTGGGACGACAGAAGGAAGCGGAGCAGGCCATCCATCAGTTGGAACGGCAAGTAACAGATGCTAGGCAGAGGCTTCAGCAGTATATGGATGATAAGACGGTTAGCGTCATGCAAATCAATCATCTTGGCATTCGTATTCAAGGAACGGTGGATCATCCGCTCAACGAGCTGCTGTTCCGAGAGCTCGGCCTTAAGCCTGGAGGCAATGTACCGCAGCATATCAAGATGCTGGAGCTTCAGCCGGAATGGCTGCCACCTGTGGAAGCCGATTATTTGTTTGTTCTCAAGAAGAATCCTCGCGCAGGCAGCGATCAAATATTCGAGAGAATGGTGAAGACAGATGCCTGGAATGACATGGAGGCAGTGAAAAGTAATCGCGTGCTGCATGTGCCGCATTGGCTCCGAATGAGCTGGAATCCTATTGGAAGGCAGCTGATAGTGGATGAGGTTTTAAGAATGACGGGTGCGTTGCAAGAGAATTAAACATTTCGTTACAGGTGAAGGAGGACGAAGTCATTGATAGTCTTATTATCGAAAAATGTATCGGATAACCGTCTCTCAGAAATAGATAGGTTTATTGCGGATGATGGATTCAAAACCAGAGTGTCACACAATGAGGACTACGTTGCAGTAGGCGTGTATGGCAAAGGAAACCCGGAGCTGGCAGACCGTATCTTAGGTTTGGAGGACGTCGAACAGGTTATTCCCTTCAAGAAGTCATATCCGCTAGCCAGCAGGCAATTTCAACCTCATAACACAGTTATTACTGCCGGGGGGGTGACAATTGGAGCTGAGCAGCTAGCTGTTATTGCAGGGCCGGGCACAGCAAAGACAAGGGAGCAATGGCGAGCGGTTGCGCAAGCATTGCGGTCATCCGGTGTTCAGATTATGCGGGGCGAGTTCGTCTTGGGTAATGAGGAGGGGATGGATCTGGAGGGGCTGCAGGCATTCCAAGAGGCAGCCTCTGAATTCGGACTGCTGACGATGACGACAGTTCCAGGTCCTGCCCACGTGGCAATGACCGGGCAATATGTAGATATCATTGCCGCGGGCGTTCGCAATATGCAGAATCGGGACTTGCACAGGGAGCTTGGCGATTGTGGCAAGCCCGTTATTCTTAGACGAAGCATAAGCGCAACGTACGATGAATTCCTAGGTAGTGCAGAAAATATTGTAGCGCGAGGTAACGCTAACGTTATTCTGATGGAAAGAGGCATCCGAACCTTCGAGCCATATACGAGCCAGACACTAGATATTGGTGCGATTCCGGCCCTCCAGACACTTAGTCATCTTCCCGTTATAGTGGATGCTACTCATGCTTCCGGACGCACAGAGATGATAGAGCCGCTTACGAGAGCAGCTGTAGCAGCAGGGGCAAACGGCGTATTCATCGGATTTGATCTGCCAGCCGTTCAAGGGGACAACAAGCCTGCCTTAATCCTCTTCGCGGAACGTTGGGAGAAGCTTATGCTGGATTTGCAAATGCTTGCGCCAATCGTCGGCAAACGATTCGCAGCCGGTTCATGAGCAGCGGAGCAGATAACCACATAGCAGGCAGTCGACGAGAAAGCCTCCGCGTATGGGGCTGGACATTAGCCTTCCTGAGACCATACGGCTGGCTTCTGCTGCTGCATATTGGATTAGGACTATTACTGGCTTGCTGTGAAATGATTATTCCGACGATTATTCAATGGTTCGTTGATGACGTTCTGCCTGAGCGCGACGAGTCCTTGTTCTTGACCTTGCTCTTGGTATTGCTTGTGATTATTGCCGCCTTAGTCGGTATTCGCGCGGGCAGGAACCTATTGGAGCGTGTCATTCGAGAGAAGGCGGCACGGGATCTGCAATTGACTGTATTCCGCAAGCTAAGGGAGCTAGGCTTCCATTATTATGAGCAGCATACTATTGGGGAGTCGCTCTCTCTAATGAACACGGAGGTTAATGCGGTTCAGCGGCTGTATCATCGGCATTTTCCAGAATGGCTCAAATGCATGCTATATGTCGGGGTAATCATCATTGCTGTAAGCTTGATCCATGTTCCATTAGTGCTGTGGAGTCTTCCATGGTTTATTGTGTATGCCGTAATTGGGCCAATGCTGGAGAAAAAGACGATGCAGACGGTACGCGAGGCGACAGAAGCCAGAATCGACTATAACCGACATGTCTATGACAGCATGTCAGCCCAGCTAGAGATTAGAGCGCATGGACGCAGGGAATGGGATCGGCAACGCTTGCTGGAGCTTCTCGGAGGGTACCTCAGCCTATGGCGGCAAATGACGATTTATATATGGCTAAGAGGTGTTCCGCGAAGAATAATTGTCTATGGAAGTACGCTGACCATGTATGCCTATGGAGCGATATTGGTAAGAGATAGCGTACTGACAATTGGCGAGTTTATTGCGTTTGCCCTTTATTACACGATTATGATCTTTAACATGACGCTGATGATTACGATAGCGGCGGAAGCTCGAGCATTGATTGCACAAGCGGAGAGGTTGTACAAGCTGGATCAGCTGAAGCCGCAGCTAGTCGAGGCAGAGCGGCCGATTAAGCTGCCGCAGGTGAGTGGCAGGCTAAGCTTCGAAGAAGTCTCCTTTCGTTATCCGTCTGGCAGCAATGACATGATTACCGACTTCACATTGGACATAGAAAGCGGCGAGAGGATAGCCATTGTAGGTGAGAGCGGAGGCGGCAAATCGACACTACTCAAGCTGATTGGCCGCTTCTATGATCCCTATAAGGGAGCGATTGTGCTGGATGGCGTTCCGTACCGTGACCTCTCTATTCAGCAGCTAAGAGAGGCGATTGGATTCGTCTTTCAGGAGACGTACCTATTCGGTACGACAATTCGGGATAATATCCGGTTTGCTTGTCCAGATGCCTCCGATGATAGAGTTGTTGAAGCGGTCAAAGCGGCTTATGCCCATACGTTCATCGAGCGGCTACCTGACGGTTATGACACTCAGGTTGGTGAACGGGGATACAAGCTGTCGGGAGGGCAAAAACAGCGTCTTGCGATTGCTCGCCTGTATTTGAAGAACCCGCCGATTATCGTCTTGGATGAAGCCACCTCTGCACTGGACAATGAGAGCGAACGTGAAGTGATGAAGTCATTAGATGGCCTGCTGCGAGAGAAGACAATCATCACGATTGCTCATCGCCTGTCCACGATTCGCCATTATGATCGGATCGTCGTTATGGCACAAGGCCGCATTGCGGAGATTGGCAGCTATGATGAGCTCATGAAGCGGCGAAAGGTCTTTTTCCGAATGGTTGAAGGGAGGGCTGACGCAATTTGAGCGGGGTCAAGTGGCTGTGGCGTTATTTGAAGGAAGAAAAGCTGTCGATTGCTCTTATGATGGTCGTGTACATCGCAATTTCGTTAACGGAGCTTGGAACAGTCTATATCCAGAAGCTGTTAATTGATGATGTGTTTATCCCTGGAGATTTCGGCAAGCTTACTGAGACGCTGCTGTGGTTCGGTGTGATATGCCTCATCAATGTCGGCTTTCATACCCTAGGGGGCTTCGCATATACAAGGCCTTACAAGCGTATAGCAGCTCGTATGAGTGGTCAGCTATTCCATAGGCTGCAGCGTATTCCTGTTCAAACGTTCCAGCAAGGCAGGACGGCTGCATACGTACGACACATGACCGAGGACATACCAAGTATAAGCGAATTCGCAGCAAGGATACTGCCGCAATTTGTGGCCAACGTATTGGTTATGCTCTTCCTCGTGACTGCGATAGGCAGCAGCATGATCTTAATCGCCATCATTCTTGCTGTTAGCATCAGCTATAGCTTCCTAATGAAACTCTATCACCCGACCATGCAGAGTATGAGCAGAGCAGTGCAGGATCGCAAGGATAGTGTGCTCGTTATTATCGAAGAGGGACTATCCTCGACCCGGGAGGTGCTCGCCAATCATCGCATGAGCTGGGAAGAGACGCGTTATGCGAGACGGTTCAGTCGTTATTATGACAAGGTCATGGAACAAGGGAAGCTGGTGAATCGTCAGCTGTTCGCGAGTGAACCGCTCCGCTATGGAGGGCAGCTGCTCGTTCTTGGCGCAGGCGGCTATTTGGTGATGCAAGATGAGATCTCTCTGGGAACGTTCGTTATTATTTTCTCACTAACCCAGAAATGCATGGATTTATGTCAATCGTTGTTCGAGCAGTTCATGCGTCTATCCGAGTATATGGGCAATGTGGAGAGAGTGCGGATGATGATGCAGCAGCCTGACGAGCCTGACGGTAGGACAGCACTCCCTTCGATTAAGCAGGAAATATGCTTTGAGAATGTCGATTTTGCTTATGATGGGGAGACCGGAGTTTTCAATGTATTGAATAACCTTACGCTGCGAATTCCGGCAGGCAAGAAGGTTGCTTTCGTTGGGACGAGCGGCGGCGGCAAATCGACGATTGCAGGTATGCTTGTTCGATTCTATGAGCCCACTGCGGGCAGCGTTAAGGTAGACGGGATTCCACTTAATACGATTCAGCGTGATGACTGGACGAAGCGGGCAGCGATTGTCTTTCAAGAGCCCTATCTGTTCCCCGGCTCCATTCGGTTAAATCTAACGCTAGGACATTCTACTGTGGAAGAGAAGCGGCTACTTGAGGTATGCAGGGCCATGCAGTTAAACGATGTTCTGGATAAGCTTCCTGAAGGTTATGATACGGTAATCGGAGAGCGCGGGATGATGCTGTCTGGTGGGCAGCGCCAGCGGCTGGCATTGGCAAGAGCGGTGCTGCATAACCCAGCTGTGCTTATTCTGGATGAGGCGACCTCTGCGCTCGATATGGAGACGGAACGTGAGGTTCAGCGTAATTTGGCCGAGCTGCGCCGTGGGAAGACGACGATTGTTATTGCCCATCGCTTGTCTACTGTCGTTGACGCAGATCTCATATTTGTTCTGGATAAAGGCCGAGTGATTGAACAGGGAACACACGACGAGCTGATGCTCAGGCGAGGATTGTATCAGAGCTTGGTTGATGCACAAGCTCAGACTGCAGCGGTTGGTTCAGCATAATGGACTAACCGCTGATATTTCGGGAATCATTCTATTTAAATGGTGGACTGCTCGCGCACAAAGAGCAGTCTTTTTGTTGTTGATTAATTTACAATTTAATATTAAAGTTGAGTTAACAATATTAGTTTACAATTAATAATAATATTAATTCATTATGCCAGCGTTGAAGACGCTACAGGCGATGTCATCGTCAAGGTCGTTAACATGCAGGATAGCGCCGTTGAGACAACAGTGGAATTACTGGATCTGCCAAGCGGAATGTATGAGGCAGACCTATTCGAATTGTCGGGCTATGCGCTTGAGGATGAGAATAGCTTCGAGCAGCCTGATCTAATCAAGCCTAAGGAAAGTACAATGAGCATTAATGGGGATCGGTTTGACTATGAATTCCCAATGTACTCCGTCACTATATTCAGAATCAAAGGCATTGACTGACTATCGCTTATTCTAAAAAATGATTGAAACCCCATTATGCTTATGCTATTATGAAAAACATTATAAAGCGTTGAAGAGAAAAGCATACAAGTCTGCTTATGCTCAGAGAGCAAAGGGAACGCTGCAACCTTTGCCTTAAGCGATGTATGTAGTCAGCTCGGAGCTGTTGATCGAAGGCCGAACCCATGTATGATGGATCGGTTGCGTAGGCTCAACCGGAATCGCACACGTTATTGTGCTGCAGGTAAGAACATCTTACCTCTTGAGGCTGGTCGTATCGTAAGATAACCGGCAAATCAGGGTGGTACCGCGAAAGTTAACCCCTTTCGTCCCTTAAGGCAGATCAGCTGTGCAGCTGTGGCCTTGGGATGAAAGGGTTTTTTGTTGTTTATATACAGTTCAAATATCTCATATCAAGCAATGAAGAGAAATAGCTGCATTAGCTAATGCCCAGAGAGCAAGGGAAATGCTGAGACCTTTGCCTTAAGCGATGCACGCGGTCATCTCCGAGCTGTTGATCGAAATTCGAATCCACTTGCGTTGTTCGTTTGTGGTGGATGCGATAGAGTAGGTTCAACCGGAATCGCACACGTTATCGTGCTGCAGGTAAGGGCAACCTTACCTCATGAGGCTGGAATCGCAAGATGCTAGCAAATCAGGGTGGTACCGCGAAAATAACCCCTTTTCGTCCCTTAAGGCAGATCAGCGTGCAGCTGTGTGGCCTGAGGATGAAAGGGGGTATTTTAATTAGGGGAGGCCATCGAATTGAAAACAATGAACTCATTATTGGCGCTAGAATCACCTCAAGCAGCACAGCATCGGATTACCGGCTCAGAGGCGCTGCTACATGGATTGCTAGAAGAGGGTGTGGATACAGTATTCGGTTATCCAGGAGGTAATGCTCTATATATCTATGATGCTATGACCCAGAACTCGGATTTCAAGCATATTCTAACTCGCCATGAGCAAGGCGCTGTTCATGCTGCTGATGGTTATGCCAGATCGACAGGCAAGGTTGGTGTATGTATCGCCACTTCCGGGCCGGGTGCGACGAACCTTGTAACAGGAATCGCAACAGCTTATATGGATTCTATACCGATGGTTATTATTACGGCGAATGTACCGACCCACTTGATCGGAACGGATGCTTTTCAAGAAGCGGATATCATTAGCATTACGATGCCGATTACCAAACACAGCTATGCTGTACAGGATGCCCAAGATATCCCACGAATTCTGCATGAAGCGTTCCATATTGCAAGCACAGGCAGAAAGGGTCCAGTTCTAATCGATATTCCGAAGGATATTTCGAATGCCCAATTGTTGTACGAACCTTGTCAGGAGCTCTATATTCGCGGTTACGAGGGAAATCCGGTTCTTGATCATAAGCCAATTCATGTACTCCTTCAGGCTATTGCTGAGTCAAAGAAGCCGATCATTATTGCAGGCGGCGGGGTAGTTCATTCGAATGCATCGGAGGAGCTGATTGCATTCATAGATCATACAAAAATTCCAGTTGTGACTACCTTGCTCGGCTTGACTGGGTTCCCAAGTGCGCATGAGCAGTGGATTGGTATGCCAGGGCATCATGGCTGCTATGCTGCAAATATGGCTATTCAGCAAGCTGATCTCGTTATTTCGATCGGAGCACGGTTTGATGACAGGCTGACGATGAAGGTAGATGGTTTTGCCCCGAATGCGAAGTTAATAGCTCATATTGATATTGATCCTGCGGAAATTGGCAAAAACGTAAAAACGGATATTGGTGTTGTAGGTGATATAAAAGCGGTTCTGGCTTATGCCCGTACACAATCTATTGCTGCACAACCGGACGGCTGGCTTAGTGAAATAAAGAAAAATCGCTCTATGCATCCACTGCGATATACAGATTCAGAAACAAAGCTCAAGCCGCAATATGTAATCGAGCTAATCAATGAGACATCGCAAGGCGATGCGATCATTACGACAGATGTAGGACAGCACCAGATGTGGGCTGCTCAATTCTATAAGTTCAATCATCCACGCTCGCTCTTGACCTCTGGAGGCCTTGGAACGATGGGATTCGGCTTTCCTTCTGCCATAGGGGCGCAGATTGGCAATCCGGATCGACTGGTTATATCCATTAACGGGGACGGAGGCATGCAGATGTGCGCGCAGGAGCTGGCAGTATGCGCCATTCTTCAGCTTCCTGTCAAAATCGTTGTTCTCAACAATCATGTGCTTGGCATGGTTAGACAGCAACAGGAAATCATGTACACGAAGCGATACAGTCAGATTAATCTCGAGGGAAGTCCTGATTTCGTTAAGCTGGCCGAAGCTTATGGGATCAAGGGGCTGCGTGCTAGTAACAAGGAGGAGGCTGCTCGGATGTGGAACGAAGCCTTGCATACGCCGGGGCCTGTACTGGTAGAGTTCGATATTGCCGCGGATGAGAATGTATATCCCATGGTGCTTGGAGGTACAACCCTGGATCAGATGATCATGGGGGAATTTAATTGATGGATCTGGAGCAGCAATATAATGAAACTGAAGGTGTCCGGTCGGACTGAAGTAATAGCCTATCTGCATGATGATAGACAAGCGAACCATACAATGTAGGATACTAAGTCATCCTTTATTGTATGGTTTTTTTTGTGGTACGCTCTTGGGTTACACGCTCGGCAACGAAAGATTGCTATATTCGAAGTTAGAGTGGATTAGTAAAAGCAGAATAGAGGAAATTGAATCATAGCATCCACAGCGAACTGCTTGCAGCTAAGACACAAGATAAAGATACACGTGAAGGCAAAGGCGGCAAGAGGGGATACGTGTGTATCCGCCTTGGGATCAACCAACAAACCGTCAGGCTCAAAAAATATAAGAATCGCAGTACTACATAGAATTGGTACTATTCGATAGCAGCTTCTGCTGGTATATTTTAAGTAATACTTGTTCATCCCTTTCTGAACCTATTCGACCTCTAGTAGATAGCGGAATAGAATAGAAAAAATAATTATGGCGAGGTGGCGGTTATGGTGGATACTAGACAAGCTAACAAAGCAAATAGTCATGTGTATGTACTCCTTACCGATACCGGCACCGTGTTCACGAGATTGATCAAAGGATTCACCAACGCGCCTTATAATCACGCATCGCTAGTGCTCGATGAGGAATTGAAGGAAGTATTCAGCTTCGGCCGCAAAGCAGCGAACAATCCATTAGTTGCAGGATTTGTGCAAGAGGATGTGTATGAGGGGACATTCAGCCATTTTCCGGGTACGAGAAGTATCTTGCTGCGTCTTGCAGTTACTGGGGAGCAGCAGGCAGCTGTCGTTCAAGTCATTCGTGAATTCCAGCAGCAACAGTATAAGTATCGTTACAATCTGATTGGACTAGTTGGCGTGCTGCTGAAGCTCGATCTTCGGCCGGCGAATGCTTATTTCTGCTCGCAATTTGTTGCTGAGGCCTTGAAGAACGGAGGCCTGCAGCTCTGGGATTGCCCATCCACACAAGTAACACCGCATCATTTCTTGGTGCATAACCAATTTGAAGTCATGTATGAAGGTCGGCTGTATGACTATCCACTTCTTGAGACAGCTAAGCTTGCAGCAACCAGGCACGAAGCGGGCTGGAGGAAGGCGATTGCGAATGTGAACCAAGGCTTGAAGCGGCATTTACCCATTCTTTTGAAAAAATTTGTATAACATTCATGCTTACTGGGTATGCTGTGATTAGACCGGATTACTTGCTAAATTGAGGCGCCCGAATATCTTAGTTGTGTTATTTTATTTAGTGTGCTACAATAACTCTACAAGCGAAACAAACAGCAAATGAAACAAACAGATTAAACCTTAATCACTTATTGAAAAGGGTAATCATTTGTTAATGGTACTTTTTTCAATGTGTGATTTTTCGTTTTCTTAAGAAATAAACATGTTAAATAAAATTATTGGAGGCTACACAATTATGGAACAAGGTACAGTGAAATGGTTTAACGCAGAAAAAGGTTTTGGTTTTATCGAAGTTGAAGGTGGAAATGACGTATTCGTACATTTCTCCGCTATCCAAGGCGACGGATTCAAATCGCTTGACGAAGGTCAACGCGTAGAATTCAACGTTGTTCAAGGCAACCGTGGACCACAAGCTGAGAACGTTGTAAAACTGTAGTATTAAAAAAAAGACCCTTAACATCCGTTAAGGGTCTTTTTTTTTATGCGATCATAAGCAAAAAATATGTAAATTATGTACCTGCTCTAATGAATTTATGGATAATATGGTGAACTTTCTTCGTGGAACTAAGGTGTTGGTGTGGGTTACAATAGAGTTTGATTACTTGTTAGAGCTTAAGCGCAGGATTATTGGAGGGATAATTAGAATATGACGACTTCCACAGTGGAGCGTAATGATGAATTGATGACTATAATTAGCAGCTGTTTGTCCATCGAACTGAGAGTGCAGAACTCTGAGGTGAAGAATACGATTGCGATGATGGAGGCTTATGGCTTCAGGTATAAAGTATCTTGGGCTTCAATGGAGCTTACGGATTATACGGTGATAGATTTCTGGAGGAAAGAGCTCGTTAAATAAAGGGTATGAAGTGAGAAGAGGAAGTGGATCTGTGGATTGTCAGCGGATCCGCTTCTTTTTGTGCAAAGATTTATCCGTATTGTGTCCCGGTCGTTGCAATTTGGTTAGTTTCATACTAGAGTTGGATAAGAGAGGTTTTCTGACATGGCGGATGATACCTATGAGAGGGCGTGGCGTTGTGGGAAAGCAGTATCCAGCAGGGGTATTGAAGCAGGAAATTATCAAAATCTACAACTCGGTTAATCAGGAGATATTCGGAATAGGAATCAGGTCGCAAAAGATAGAAATATCAGGGGACAAGGTGTTCATATTCGCTACCCATAAGCGTATTCCCGCGCTCAAGATACTCGATGAATCTCATCGTGCGCTAACTGCGAATGTTGATATGCTGTTAATGGAAGCGAATAAAAGGATGCTGAAGGAGCATTTGATGAACATGTTAGGGCTTGATGTGAAGCTTATTCTGAAAGACTATGATCCGGCTACCGAATACTCGGGAACAGTGATCATAATGGGTAGTGAGATAGAATGTACATAATAAAAGATGTTACATAAATGTTATATATGAATAGAATTTAATTATTTTGTTGACGATTCTGGAAAGTGTGTGTTATATTACATGACAAATAGTACATGTTTTTGATAGATAAGTGAAAAGATGGTCAGGTACATGTGATGGATGTCCTCCAGTATTAAGGAATTTGATCCTTCTCCTGAAGAGATTGAGCTCCATTGTATAAGAGGGCAACAGCTCTACATATGGCAGGTGCTAAAGAACTCTTAAGTAGAGAGCTTTACAACCGCTTATTATGACATATTTGGGTCCAGACAGACCCCGTATGCTCATGATGGCGGTTTTTTTGTCTATTAACGGTCAACCAGCGCTGCTTGAGAGGGTGGATGAACAATGACGAATGACAATGGCAAGACGAATGTAGGTCATGTGCTTGAAGCGCTGAACCATATTTCGCGGGGGAGGATGGTCACTGATTGGAATCAGATTACCTCTGGCTCGAACCCTTATGTCGTTATGAAAACCTCGAATATACCAGGCAAAAGCGTGCTTGAAATTCCCGGCCTTATATTCGGAGATAAGTGCAAGCCGGTTGCACGAATCGGTGTCGGGATGACGCTTACGGAATCGATGATCGAGATGGCATCTGCAATGAAGCTTGATCTCATTATTGTGCATCATCCTGTAGCAGATGCCGCTAATTCGGGAGGTGTGCCATTCGCCGATTATCTGCCTCTCTATGATCTGTGTCTCATCGAGATGCACGAGGCGTTCCATGGACTTCATCCTGGCATGACACTGCTGCATGGGCACCAGAAGCTGAGTACGGATATATGCTTCGGCGGCATTCCTGGCAATGTGCTCCATCGGGGCATCGCTTTGGAAGGAATCCGAACAGCTGGCGATATCTTGAACAGAATCGATGAATGGATGGGAACTGAAATCGATATGAATCTGCTTGAGGCGGAACGCGCCATTCGTGGAGAGACTGGACTCCTAGAGGCGACGCAGGCGAATCCGTCGCAGCTGCTGAGTGGAGAGCCGGATAGTCAGGTGAAGCACATTCTTCATTTTTTCCCCCATACGGGGTTCTCATTAGACAATCTAGAGAAGGCGCTCGAGATGTATCCAGAGACCGATACCATTATCGTCAGCATTAGTCGTGTGAGAGAGCAGCATCCATTCGTGACGTTAGCGAAAGAGAGAGGACTTACCTTTATCGTAGGCAATCCGCATTGTGTAGAGATCTATGAGAATGGCCTGCCGCTTGCATATGCACTGGAGCAGCTGCTGCCGAAGACGGAGGTTTTCCTGCTCAGGGAACGTATTACCGCAGTTGCTGTCAAGGAAGTTGGACATAGCAGGATGGTTGAATACGGCAGGGATATGGCTTATAAGCATTTAGTCTCCAGGTTGTCTCATGCCTTTCAAATAAACTAAATAGAAGAAATATGAGGGAGGAAGGGAAACTATGGGGAAGATGAGGAATCCGGCTGCTCTGCTTGTAGTAAGTCTATTGTTGGTGCTCGCGGCGGCATGCGGGAACAACGCACCTGCTGCTTCAACGACTACTGAACCATCTGCAGCACCATCACCATCAACGACGGCAGCCCCAGAGCCGACGGAAGCAACGCCAGCTGAGCAAGAGATCGTGAAGGTGAAATTTTCGGAGGTCATAAGGTCGATCTTCTACGCGCCGCATTACATTGCAATGGCTCAAGGGTTCTTCGAGGAAGAGGGCCTCGAGATTGACATGAACACTGCCCAAGGCTCTGATAAAGGAGCGGCAGCTCTGATTGCTGGCACAGCAGACATCTCGCTGGTGGGACCTGAGACAGCGATTTATATTTTCAATCAAGAGGGAGATAAGAAGATTAAGATTTTTCACCAGCTGACGATGAAGGACGGCTCTGTGCTATTATCCCGCGAGAAGCTGGATACGTTCGAATGGAGTGATCTCTCAGGCAAGACGGTCATCGGCTGGAGACCGGGCAGTGCGCCTCAGATGGTGTTCAACTCTCAGCTTCTGAAGGAGAAAGTGACTGATGTTGATGTCGTTACGAATCTGGCGTCACCAGCGATGGCAGGTGCGTTCACCAGCGGTAAAGGGGATTTCATCCAGCTGTTCGAGCCGGTAGCATCCACATTGGTGCAAGAAGGAGTTGCTTATGATGTCGCATCGATGGGTGAAGCCTTCGGCGCATTCCCGGAAACCTCTTATGTAGCAACGACTGATTATTTGGAGAAAAACCCAGAGGTTATCCAGAAATTCGTGAACGCGGTAACTAAAGGGACGAAGTGGCTGAGTACAGCGACGAATGATGAGATTGCGGCGGCCTTAATGCCATTCTTCGAGGGAACATCCAAAGAAATCATTATTTCATCGATCGAGCGCTATAAGGCTCAAGACACATGGTCGACAACACCAGAGCTGACGCCAGAGCTGTTCGAGACGCTTCAGACGACATTAATTGATAATGGGGTTCTCAAGCCCGAACAAAAGATTGCGAATATGACAGATGTCGTGGACATGAGCTTTGTGAATAAGTAGGAAGGGAGCAGACTGATGCCGCAGATTGAGCTCAATGAGGTAGGCTTAAGCTATTTCACCTTGAAGCAAGAAACAGAGGCGCTTCGGGATATTAACATTGGAATAAATCGCGGGGAGTTTATTAGTATCGTAGGGCCTAGCGGTTGTGGTAAGAGCACGCTGCTGTCTATCATCTCAGGCATGTATAAGCCTACGAAGGGGAAGGTGCTGATTGACGGGGAAGAGGTGACAGGCACTTCCCCCAAGGTTGGTTATATGCTGCAGCATGATCATTTGTTCGAATGGCGGGATGTGCTGAGCAATCTGCTCGTAGGTGCGGAGGTTCGCAGGATGGATCGACGGATAGCGGAGGGAAAGGCGCTCGGGCTGCTGGAGCGATATGGCCTTGGAGGCTTCGCCCATCATAACCCTGCGCAGCTGTCGGGAGGGATGCGTCAACGTGTAGCTCTCATACGGACTCTCGTCACAGAGCCGGATATTCTGCTGCTTGATGAGCCCTTCTCAGCGCTCGATTATCAGACTAGGTTAACGTTGTCTGATGAGATTCTCACTATTATTAAGGATCAGCGCAAGACAGCCATTCTCGTCACGCATGATATTTCGGAAGCGATAAGTATGGCGGACCGCGTCATGGTCATGTCGAAGAGGCCGAGCACAATCTCTTCGGTATACAACATGGAATTTGAGGAGGGAATCTCTCCTCTGAGAAAGCGGGAGGCAGGACGGTATAATCAGTATTTCAACAACATATGGAGGGAGCTGGAGGGCCATGTCTTCTCTGCCGGCTAGAGAAACGTCAACGATGAGTGCCAATCTGCGTGTACCTGAGCCGCAAGCGCAATTAATGATGGTGAAGCAGGCAACTCCGCAATATACCGAGTTTCTGAGAAACCAGAAGCGGAGACAACGGATAGTCCGTATCACGCAGCTCATGTTGCTGCTCCTGTTTCTCGCCGTATGGGAGCTGGCGGCCCAATGGAATTGGGTTAATCCGATGCTTACTAGCAGTCCTACGAGCATCTATCATTCCTTTGTGGAGCTGGCTTTTCAAGGGGAATTATTCCGTCATACATGGATTACCGGACTAGAGAGCATCATCGGCATCGTCGTCTCCATGCTGCTGGGAACGTTGATTGCTGTGGGATTCTGGTGGTCGACCTTCGCCTCTAAGGTGCTTGAGCCTTACATCGTCGTGCTGAATGCATTGCCCAAGGTAGCACTCGGACCGATCTTCTACATCTGGCTGGGGGATCGTTACTCGATCTATGGGATGGCAGTAGCGATCTCGATTATCGTCACGATTATCATGATCGAGAGCGGATTTAAGGAAATAAGCAAAACGAAGCTCAAGCTGATGCAGTCATTAGGTGCGACACGGGGTCAAATGCTTAAGATGGTGCTACTGCCAGCAAGTGTGCCGAATTTCATTGCTACCTTAAAGGTCAATGTAGGCTTGACGCTCGTCGGGGTCATTATGGGTGAGTTCCTATCCTCCAAGGCAGGGCTTGGATACTTAATCACATATGGCGGACAGGTGTTCCAGATGAATCTTGTTATGGTGAGCATCGCGATGCTGGCGCTTCTATCTATTATTTTGTACAGCATGGTTAATGTGTTAGGACGGTTTGCTTCGAAAAAATATCATCATGAATGATTGCAAGAACGGTGCCGATAGGATGTCGACATCCTATGTATTAGCGAGTATGACTTGGCCGGAGGTGCAGGAGGCGCTGAAAAGCGTTCGAATCGCAATCATTCCACTAGGTGCCCATGAGCAGCATGGACCTCATATGGTAGAAAGCTGTGATGCGGTGCTGGCAGAGGAGATGGGCAAACGCCTTGTCGAGAGGCTCTATCCGAATGCGCTGCTGACGCCTACCCTGAATCTAGGGATATCCTCTCATCATCTGCATTTTCCAGGAACGATTTCCCTTGAGCCTGAGACGCTGATTGCGGTGTTAAGAGATATGATCAAGTCGCTCAGGCCGCATGGAATTCAGAAATTTCTTGTGCTTAACGCTCATGGCGGCAATCAAGCAACGCTTGGTGTAGCAGCAGATGTGCTGACGAGAGAGCTCAGCATTGAATTCTATTATGCCAAGACGACGGCATCGGCGAAGGATGTTATGGATCGTCTGCTCTCCTCTAAGCTATATGGACATAGCTGTGATAGAGAGGTATCGGAGGCGCTGTATCTGGCACCGGAGCTTGTACGCGAGGACAGATTGGAGAAAGGGGATATCGTGCAATCGGGCCGATGGCAGAAGCTGCGTCCGGGCAGTCCCTTGCAGGGCTTTTATTATTATGAAGAGATGACACGCAATGGATGCTTGGGAGATGCGACGATGGCTAGCAGAGAGATAGGACAGGAGATTGTCGAGACTGCTCTTGAACGATTGACGAAGGCTGTGCTGGAAATGCTGTGAGTCTTTCATTCTCGCAGCAGCTTCGGCATTCCTTTAATATAATTTGGTATACAATATGCCATTAATTCATGAAATGTTGAGAGGAGAATGAACAATGACACAAACGATTTCTCGAATAATGAACAAAGAGGAATTCCGCCTTGCTCTGGAGCAAGCCATAGAGGGCAATGCAGTCGCCAAGGCTCCCTTTACAACGATGTGGGCTAATGGAGAACTGGAGAAAGAGCATTTTGCCAGATGGGTGGAGCAGCATTACGCCTATGTAGGCCCATTCGCCGAATACTTGGCCTCTATCTATGCGAATTGTCCGCATGAGGATGCTAGAGATTTCTTGCTCCAGAATATGTGGGAGGAGGAGCTGGGTGGAGACCGCCATACAGATCTCCTCATTCGATTCGGGGAAGCCTGCGGGACGACGCGCGAGCGAGTCGTTGGCATGAAGGAGCTGCTGCCAGAGACGATCGGCCTGCAATCCTGGTGCTATCGAATGGCGCTGAAGGAAAATTTTCTGTACGCTACAGCGGCGCTTGTTGTAGGACTGGAATCGCAGGTGCCATCGATCTATCGCAGACAAACGCCAACCCTGCGCTCCGCATACGGCTTCACCGATGAGGAAGTCGAATTCTTCGATCTGCATATCGTATCCGACGAAATACATGGGGAGCGGGGCTATCAGATTGTGCTTGAATATGCTCGTACAGCAGAGGAGCAGCAGCGCTGCATTGAGATCGTAGCGGAAGCAACTAAGATGCGCAGAATGTACATTGCCGCGATATCCCGTGAATTCGTAACGAAGGATTAGAGAAGCCCTCCGGAAACAACAGTGATCGGTAGAACTATCGATTGTCGGAGTGATCGACAACCTCATTATCAGGAAAGGAGATTAAGATGCCGATTAAGACAGCAGTTCAAACCTATGGGAACTTCATTAATGGGCAATGGACTTTATCCGTCAGTGGACAGACGTTCGATAATACCAATCCGGCGGATGTATCGGATACGATTGGACACTTCCAAGCGTCTGTCGAGGAGGATGCCAGGCGAGCTATTGAGGCTGCTGACGGTGCATTCGCCGCATGGCGGGATCATGCTCCGAGCAAACGAGCAGAAATTCTATACAAAGCAGCGGATCTGCTGGAGGCGAAGCTGGAGCAATATGCCGCGGAGCTGACTCGTGAGGAAGGTAAGACGCTGGGCAGCAGCCGTATGGAGGTGACGCGGTCAGCGCAAACGCTGCGGTATTATGCTTCAGAGGGACTGAATGTGAATGGGGATACACTCCCTTCAGATGACCATTCAACCTTCGTCTACACGAAAAAAGAGCCATTAGGTGTCGTTACGATTATTACGCCGTGGAATTTCCCGATCTCCATTCCTGCTCGTAAGATTGCACCGGCTCTCGCAACAGGCAATACAGTTGTATTCAAGCCCGCATCAGATACACCGTTGATCGCTTTGCGGCTTGTGGAAGCATTGCATGAAGCAGGTCTGCCCGCTGGCGTGCTCAACTTCATAACGGGATCGTCCTCGCAGATCGGGTCCATGCTCATAACCCATCCGGCTGTCAGAGCAGTTACCTTCACCGGATCAACCTCAGCAGGAGAGAGCATTAACCGTTCGGTCAGATTGTCGACTCGGATTCAGCTGGAGCTCGGTGGTAAAAACCCGCTTATTGTGCTCGAAGACGCTGATCTGGAGCATGCCGCTGATCTGGCGGTTAAAGGTGGCTTCGAGCTGACCGGTCAAGCCTGCACAGGTACGAGCAGAATAATCGTCATGGATGAAGTGCATGATTCGTTCGTGCAGAGGCTGGTTGAGAGGACAGGAGGGTTGACTATCGGCGGAGGTATGATGCCAGGCGTAGAGATTGGACCACTGGCTAATGCAAGCCAATTAGCGAATGTGCTGTCCTATATTAAGCTTGGGATAGAGGATGGAGCGAAGCTTATCATCGGGGGGGATAGACTTCTGGAGGGCGAATACGCGGATGGTTATTTTATAACGCCAGCTATCTTTACGGATGTCTCTCCACGAATGAGAATCGCACAGGAGGAAATTTTCGGACCGGTATTAGCGATTATTCGGGTGAGCAGCTTCAAGGAGGCAGTCGATATCGCGAATGATGTGGAGTATGGCCTATCCGCTGCAATCTGCACAGCTGATAGCGATCGAGCCGCTTATTTTATTAATCATGTGCAGTCTGGTGTCGTTAAGGTGAATCGTCCAACTACAGGGAATGCCTATAATGCCCCTTTCGGTGGCGTGAAAATGTCCAGCACGGCTACCTACCGAGAATCCGGGCGAGGAGCCGTTGCCTTTTATTTGATGGAAAAAACGGTCTATCACGGTGCGCTGCCGATTAAATTAGATAAAGGATAGACCGAGGAACGGGGGATGATCATGAAGCCGGTGTTAAAGTTAGAGCTGGAAGAAGCGAGAGTGATGATCGAGGCTGCCAAGCAGGCGGCCATAGCAGCGAATGCTCTGGAGACGATCTGTATTAGTGATGATGGGGGCTTTGTAATCGCGCTGGAGCGGATGAATGGAGCACGTATTACCGGACCAGAGCTTGCGATGGCGAAGGCTTTTACAGCTAGTGGGCATAGGCGCTCCACACATCTGTTCAATCAGCCGGGCGGTCCGGCAACGACGACGGGTGAAGCATTCGGCATTCATACGATGATGCCCGGCAAGTTCGCGATCTTCGTCGGCGGCTTCCCAATCGTTGTGAATGGAGAGGTCGTCGGTGGAATCGGGATAAGCGGCGGCAATGGCGAGCAGGATATTGCCGTTGGCATCGCAGCGCTGACAGCGCTGAAGCAGTATCTCGGCAGTGGCTATGACGTTGTGACGGAGGCGGACATTAAGAAATAACAACGGTTTGGAGCCAAGCTGGCTGAAGGATACCTCACCCCAGGTTGTTGTAAACCTTGCTTCTCATCGATTACACTAGGGGAAACAACAACCCGGAGGTATACCAAATGCCAGACAAGCCGATATGGAACGATGAACAATTAAGCCCCATCCGTGACAAAGTCTATCTTTATATTAAACAAGCTATCGTGCAAGGAGTCTACCAATCAGGTGATCGGATTATTGAGCGTGAACTGGCAGGCGAATTGAATGTAAGCCGTACACCGATAAGGGAAGCATTATTCCGGCTAGAGTCGCAAGGCTTCGTTCGAACGCTTCCGCGCAAAGGGGTTGTCGTATCGAAGCTGTCGACCGAAGAAGTGATTGAGATTTTCACCATTCTATCTTCACTGGAGAGCTTGGCGATGAGGCTTGCGGCAGAGAAGGCCGATCCCTCCCAGCGTGATGAGCTAACTCATATTATGATGGAGATCGATCAGGCGCTTGCTCAGCCACAGATGGGACAGGAGCATTGGGCATTTCATTTCAAAATCAATGATGTCATCTGCAGAGCAGCACACAGCCCGCGTCTTACGCAAATGCTGGATAGCTTATCGGAATATATACGCAATTTTGTCCAGCTCGGCTATGAGCAGCCAGGGCGCTTGGAGAAAGCGATGGAGGAGCATCGTGATCTGGCTGAGGCGGTTCGTGACGGCAAGCCGGAGCTGGCAGAGCAGTATACGAAGCTGCATCTTGAGAACGCGAAGCTGGCTTTTTTAGAAGCGCTGAATAAGGAATAGTCACTATTCTCTACGAACAGGAGCATGGTGCAGACGGAGGTTTGGTATGCCGAGCGTAATCTTGCATCACAGCGGTCTAGTATATGAGCAGGAGGTTCAGGCCAACAGTAACTTGGTCGTGCTTGCTGGAGTTAAGAAATTTCCTTATCTGAAGTATGGCTGTGGGATGGGCAAATGCACGAAGTGCACGGTACAGGTCATGTCTGGCGGTGAGCAGCTGGCGGAGCCGAATTGGAAGGAAAACAAGATGCTCGGCAGCAAGCTGGAGGCTGGCTTTCGGTTAGCCTGTCAATTGTATATATCAGCTGATATAGAGCTTCGTCAGGAGTAATAAGCAAGCATACACAAAGTGATCCAATTGGTGGAGGATGATCCTATGAGTGAATTCGTAATGATGACAACGACCGAGCGCTATCGTACGGTAACCGACAATCCGAATTTGGCTAAGGTGGCAGACTACGAATATTATTTTTTTGGCAAAAAAAAGACGACCTTCTCGGTCTGCCGCATTATGAATACCGATACGAGAATTGTCATTCAAGGTGTGTCGGAGGTGTTCCCCGATAACAGCATTCCGATCAAGGTGTTCCCGAAGTTTGAGACGCTTGAGGAGGTTGAGCAGGAAATCTATGAGCTCGACCAAGATGAGGATAATAAGATTGTTAGAGTGGGATGAACAAGAGGAGGTGCGGGCGGTGTGTGAGCCTGCATCTTTTGTGTATTCGCCCGCAAGAAGGATTACTCCGCGACAGTTCTGCTCAGGCTGGCTGTGGCATTCAATTGCTCCTGCGCGTCTTCTCCCCATGCGATAGTCACATCGCCAGTAAGGAAGGTCTGGCAAGCAAGGCGGAAGCCTTGATTAAGCTTATCCTGACCTAGCCGAATGACTTCCTTCTTCATGACTCTGCTAAGCTGTTCATGCCCCTCGACAACGAGGACGGTACAGGTTCCGCAGATCCCACCGCCACATTTGTAAGGAACACCTCCTTCGAAACGAATGGATGTACGAAGCAGATTCGTATCTACAGCTACCTCACAAGATTTACTCGACGTTTGAAAATTCAAAGTTGGCACAGGCATTCCTCCCATTCAGATTAGGTTTATTTTACCACACTCATTTGGTATATGGTATACCAAATACCAAAAGTGAAAGGAGATTATTAATGATGCTGAAGGTTGGAATAATCGGTTACGGAACGATTGGGGAAGAGGTCGCGCAAGCAATAAGGAAGGGGGAAGCTGGCGGTGCACAGCTAACATCGATACTCGTGCGCGATGTCTCCCGTTACATAGAGGCAGCTGAATATGAATGGCTGGAGAATGAAGAGCGATTCTTCTCTCGCAAGCTGGATTTAGTGGTGGAATGTGCTGGACACGAGGCGGTAGAGAGGTATGGAGAGAGGGCACTGCTTCACGACGCTGATCTTCTTGTCGTGAGTGCAGGTGCACTCGTCAATGATGAGCTGCTGGGAAGACTAACGAAAGCTGCTGCACGATGTGGACGGAAGCTGTATATTCCTTCGGCGGCTGTTGGAGGCTTGGATCGTATTGCGGCAGCCAGCGTTGGAAGGATGGAGAGCGTCACACTAGTAACAAGAAAGCCTCCAAGGGCATGGTATGGAACTTGGGTGGAGCAGCAGGTTCAGCTTGCGGAGCTCCGTGAGCCGTACTGTCTCTTCGAGGGGGCGGCACGAGAATCCGCTAGGCTTTTCCCCGAGAGTGTCAATGTGTCGGCTGCACTCAGTCTGGCGGGCATTGGCTTCGAGAGAACGAAGGTTCAAGTGTGGGTAGACCCTGGCATCAGTCATAATACGCATACGATAGAAGCAAAAGGGAGGTTCGGGGAGATCCAGCTTCATATCCGGAATACCCCCTCTGCCCGCAATCCGAAAACCGGCTATATTGTTGCGATGAGCGTCGTTAAGACGATAAGGGATATGACCTCCCCGATTATCATAGGCATCTGATTCTGGTGGTTAAGATTTATGCAGTGCTGCGCTTAGCTGTTCATTAATGGACTTGACATCGACTGGCTCAATTGGAGCATCGGTCAGTCCATATTTGGCTTTGAGCCGCAGGATGCGGGCCGTACAGGCATCGATCTCCTCTATGGACAGCTCTCCGTCTCGGGCACTCTGTGCCAGAGCTTGAAGCACCTTCTTCTGATCCTCGTCATTATGGCCGATGAGCAGGATATCACTGCCAGCTTGTATGGATCGAACAGCAGCTTCACCGATATCGTTGTCGTCAACAATGCCGCCCATCGTCATATCATCGGTAATAACAACACCGCTGAATCCAAGCTTTTGCCGCAAAATATCATGAATGATTGTACCAGACAACGAAGCGGGGCTGCTGGCATCGATTTGGGGGAATAAAATATGCGCTACCATAACGGCATCTGCCCCTTGCTTAACAGCCTCGGCAAAAGGCAGCAGCTCGAAGGCTTGAAGCTCACTGGCGCTCTTAGTCACAACAGGCAATTCGAGATGCGAATCGACAGAGGTGTCCCCATGACCGGGGAAATGCTTGACGACGGGTACGACATGCTCAGCTTGTATCGCCTTCATCGTCTCAATTCCATGCTTGATGACAGCTTGGGGCTCAGAGCCGAAGGAACGATCACCGATTATGGGGTTTTTGGGATTGCTGTTAATGTCGAGAACAGGCGCGAAATTCATGTTGAAGCCAAGGACTCGCGTCTCCATGCCTAATGCTTGTCCAATGCGCTGTGTATATGCGGAATCATCCTGATGTCCGACCGCCGCTGCAGCAGGAAGCTGGACGAAATCATTCGGCATCCGGCTGACTCTTCCGCCTTCTTGATCCAAGCTAAGCCAGAGAGGAATATCGCTGCTCGTACGGCTAACCTCTTTTAATTGATTAATGAAATGGACCGTCTGAGAAGCTGAAGTGATATTGTCCTTATAAAAAATAAACCCTCCGACATGATGCTGCCCAATCATGTCGATCGCATGGGAGTCGATAGCTGTCCCTTCAATTCCAACAATGACCAGCTGCCCCAGCTTCTCTTCCAGAGACATATGGGCTATTTGCTCCGCTATGGGATCTTCTGCTGCTGATGTAGGGGGTGTGGACGGAATAGGCTGCTGTGCCCCCGAATTGCCACAGCTTAGCAGGATTAAGCCAATCCCTAATAATGCGGACATAATTAGAATTTTCCTATTCATAGATGCGTTCTCCTCCTAAATGCTGCGTCAGCATGCTGAGCCAGAGATAGCATTAGTATGGACTTAATTTGGAGGGAAATACTGGGTGGGTGAAAATATAGTTCAGAAAGAAAAGTACTGAAACTTGTCGAACAGATAGGAAAATAGAGGGAATAACAGAAGACTTTTATACATATTAGGGCTAAAGGGGCATGGCATCATGACTAGATTCAACAAGTCGCGTCTATCTCGGGAGCTGCCTTGCAGACAACGAATTCCGTACGGGTTCTGGATACCTATATGAATGAAATTGAACCGGTGCTTGATTCGATTACTAGCATCGCAGACCGTCCGTAAGCTTGCGGAAACCTCCTCCGTATCTGCGTTGCATATTACATCGCTTCTGCAACAAATCAAACAAGAGACCGTTCATATACATGAGAAGATGCTGCTGGGCAGCGAGGAGATGATGAAAGGGACTGAGTTATCGGACCAAGCGGAGACGCTGTTCAACCATACAATTGATAAGTTCATTCATGTGAGCAGTCAGATCCAAGAGATTTCTGCCGCTGCTGAAGAGGTACTGGCAGGCTCCGAAGAGGTTGCCGCTTCAGTAGAGCAGATCGCCCAGATCTCAATAGCTGCAGAGGGGATTACCTTTTCCATTCAACAGATGACTATTAATCAATTGGAAGCAGCGAAGCGTATAGCCGACACAACGGAGTTATTGAAGAAGAGAAGCGTTAGGCTAGAGGAAGCAATAGTGAAGTTCAAGCTGTAGGCCGGTTAAGATGGATGTAGATGGGACCATAGTCGCACTCTGCGGCTGAGACCTAGAATTCAGTAACAGACTCATGCAAGAGGATACAGGCAGGACAATCGTTGAATAGACGAGCCTGCCTAGTTTATGTGTGAATTCTGAAACCCATTTCATAAAATGTCTGGTTTTGCTATAATGGGACGAGAATTGATAGCAGGAAGGATGCGTTAGGCTTGAGACAGGTCACTATATATGACATTGCAAAAGAGGCCAAGGTATCGGTTGCGACTGTATCCCGGGTATTGAACGATACCGCTCCGGTAAAGGGATCTACAAGAGCCAAGATTGAGGAGCTTATTCAAAAGTACCACTTTCAGCCTAATGCAATGGCGAGAAGCCTCCTGAAAAAAGAAACAGGCATTATCGGCGTAATCGTGCCTGACCTGACCAATCCCTTTTTCCCTGAAGTGTTCTTCGGGGCGGAGCAGGAGGCACAGCAGGCGGGATATACCTTTCTGCTCACTAATTCCATTGGTGATTATGTCAGGGAATCAGAATATCTCAGTATTATGCGGGAGAAACGTGTGGACGGCATACTATTTATGGGCGGGAGAATTAATCTGAGGCACTGTGAAGAGCATTTGGTGCAGGAGCTCGTACAGCATGCCGCGGTTATTCCGACTGTACTGCTCAATGGAGGCCTGCGCAACACGGATCTGATCAGAGTCACCACCGACGAATCGGCCGGCACTGCTCTAGCAGTTCGGCATTTAATTGAGCTCGGGCATACAGAAATCGGCTTTCTTGGCGGGGAAAGCCACATGACGACGACAACAATCAAGCTGCGCGCATTCCGCAAAGTGATGAAGGATGAGGGGCTTGAGGTTCGGGAGCGCTGGATATTGCCGGACAGCTTCTCTATTGATTCAGGCAAACGCCAAATGCTGAAGCTGCTTGCTATGAAGGAGCGGCCAACTGCGGTATTCTGTGTCAACGATTATACAGCAATTGGTGCAATTAAAGCGGCTACGGAGTCTGGACTTAAAATTCCCGACGATATGTCCATCGTTGGATTCGATGATATTCCATTGGCGCATCATTTCACCCCCGAGCTAACGACCGTTTCTCAGCAGGCGAATAAGCTTGGGAGGACGGCAGTTAAAGTTC
The DNA here is from genome assembly GCF_059686975.1 of Paenibacillus xinjiangensis. Taxonomy (NCBI): domain Bacteria; kingdom Bacillati; phylum Bacillota; class Bacilli; order Caryophanales; family Paenibacillaceae; genus Paenibacillus; species Paenibacillus xinjiangensis. The sequence continues at coordinate 84,640 of NZ_JCAALS010000016.1, forward strand.
TCCAAGCGATGATCAACAAAGAAAAGGTGAAAAAGCATACCTCGCTTGAGCCTCAGCTAGTGATTAGGCAGAGCACGAGGCAGCAGCAGAGTCAGCCTGACGTCGATTAAATGAATCCCCAAACAATACCGCTTATCCGTTCGTGAGTACTCTGTAGAGCAGCAACCAGATCGTTCTGGCTGCTGCTTTTTCTTGTATCTAAAAAAGCTCTGGCTACAAAAACCTTTGAAAAATATAAACTTTCATATTGACCATGAAAAGGAAGCGAGCTATAATGAAATGGGTTTCATGAAAGCCCTTACATTGCATCGCGGGTTACCTAGTTTTACTGTTTTTCTGAAGTATTGGGTATCTTGAATGGTTATATAATGGCAGCTGCCACTATATAAAATTTCCTGTCAGGGAGGGTAGAGGCGATTGTTTCACTGAGCAATTATGCCTTATTCGTTTGATCATTTATTAGGGGAGCGTGCTGAACAATGAAACAGATGAAAAAGATGAAACCGATGCTGCTTATTGTATTAACGGCTGTATTGATGATTTTGTCTGCCTGCAGCAGTAATAACGGGGGGAATACACCGGTGACCCAAGCTCCGGTTGAAACAGAGGCAACGCCGGCACCAACCGAGGAGCCAGAAGCGCCAGCCGCCGATCTGGGTGGAAGAGAGATCCGGATATCCCATTGGTGGGATGCAACTCCTGTAGGAGATTCCGAAGCGGATGAATTGGCCCGCGAAAGAATCAAGAAGGTGGAAGAAAAGTATAATGTCAAAATCAAATATTTGAATACCGAGTACTGGTCCACTACAGAGAAGCTGTCCTCCTCTGTTCTGGCCAACGATCCTTTCGCCGAAATCGTCAGGTTACCTGATGGATTTATCTGGGGCTTGATGCAGGGCGGATTCGTGCTTCCGCTGGATGATTATTTGGAGAATACCCGCATTGCATCGGATGTAGTTGAATCGATGCGCTTCGGCGGCCAGAATGTAGTGGGCTTGGAGAGCTGGTTCAACCCTAACGATAGCGGGATGTTCTACAATAAACGGATTTTCAAGGAAGCAGGCTTGAAGGATCCACAGCAGCTAATGGACGAAGACAACTGGAATTGGACGACAATGCTTGATGCAGCTAAGCAATTGACGGTAGACAATAATGGTGACGGGAAAGCTGACCAATATGGTCTGGCTGGCGCACATTATATTTTCTCTGAGCTGTTGATCGCGAGCAACGGAGGCATTATCTACGATGAGGTCAATAAAAAAGTAGCGTTTGATTCTCCGGCAGCTATGGAAGCGCTTAACTTCGAGCACAGCCTGTATACCGAGCATAAGGTCGTGAAGGAAAACGAAGGTAACGACTGGGAAGATCCGGCGAAATATTTTGCAGAGGGCACAATTGCTATGTATCCGGGCGGCTTGTGGGAAATCGAGGGGCGTATTCTCGACAAGATGAAGGATGAATGGGGATACGTGTACATGCCGAAAGGACCGCAGGCAACTACGTACTTCGATCCGCTCGGACAAACGGCAGCTTATGTGATACCAAAAGGCGTTAAGGATGCAGATGTTATCGTGAGGATCTGGGAGGAGCTGCAGGACTTCGACAACTGGCAGGATAACAGAAGATTGTCGCTTGAGAATGTGCTGCCGGATGAAACCTCCATCGCGAACGCTATGAATGACGATGGTAAGGTGCAGCGTGTATTCGGTGGACGCTTCGGAGGTCTAGGCATCAAGGATCAGCTTGATACGGTAACCGGCAAGTTCGTGAAGGGTGAGATTACGCCTTCAACTGGGGTTGCACAGGTGGTCGGCCCAGCACAGGCGGCTGCAGAGAAAGTATTAAGCGGTGAGCAGGAGAAGAAAGAGTAGAGCTTGATAGAGGTGTACAGCGGGCTGCCCGGTATTTTGGTAAGCGGAGGAAGACCGGGCGGTTGCCCGCCACAGTAGATTTCGCTAGTTGGCAGAAGGGGGCAATTAGGTGAAAATCGCATTTTCCAGAATGACAGTCACGTGGATGCTTGTCATCACTATGCTGATCTCGATATTGGTTTTCCCTATATCGCAATCTGGCGCGGCCGGAGCTCAGGTCGCGACGTCGATTGAGGCTGAAGCAAGCAGCAGCGAGAGTGCTTTGTCGAATGCAGCTGGGAACAGCTATGAGCATTATTTGGAACAGTACGCAGATGAAGAACGGCCCAATGAGGAAGTTGTGATTCAAGGGGCTGATTACGTAAGTGCGAGTGAAATGAGTCCGGAAATCGTAGGTGAGCTTGGTGGTCTGACAGGCGATTTCGTGAAGACGGGTGAGAGCGGCTCGATTGGATGGACCGTGGAGGTGCCGCAATCCGGCCTCTATCATATCGGTATTCGCTATTATCCAATTGAAGGCAAAAGCTCCTCGATCGAAAGGGAGTTATGGATCGACGGAGAGCTTCCGTTCAACAGCGCCAGAAACTTGACTTTTCACCGTGTATGGGCCAATGAAAGTAATCAAATCGCGTTGGATAACCGGGATAACGAGCTTCGGCCGCGTCAGATTGAGGCGCCGATGTGGCAGGAATCTCTGCTGAGAGATACCGAGGGCTACTACGAAGAACCGTATCTCTTCTATTTCTCTTCCGGCAAGCACACATTGACACTGGTATCCTCCCGGGAGCCGATGGCGATCGACTATATTAAGCTGTATCGCTATGAAGCGCCCGCTGCTTATGAAGAGGTAGAACCCGCATACCAGTCCAAGGGGTATACAGAGACGAGTGGGCATCTGATCAAAGTGCAAGGCGAGCATGCCTCTTACAAATCATCGCCAACGTTATATCCAATCTCTGACCGTTCCAGTCCATCAACCGAGCCTTATGACGTATCCAAGATTAGAATGAACACGATTGGCGGCAACAATTGGCGGGTGCCGGGGCAATGGATTGCATGGGATATGGAAGTGCCTGAGGACGGATTATACCGAATTGCAATCAAGAATAGGCAGGAACTGCTGCGGGGCATTTATTCGACACGCTCACTCTGGATTGATGGAGAAATTCCATTTCAGGAAATGACGCAAATTCCGTTTTACTACGACTCGGATTGGCAGATGAATGTACTCGGCAACGGGGAAGAGCCTTATTTATTCTATTTAACCAAAGGGAAACACGAGCTTAAGCTTGAGGTTAGTCTCGGGGCAATTGCACCGCTCATTCGTCAAGTAGAGGCAAGTGTTCTAGAAATCAATGCCATGTATCGAAAAATCTTGATGATTACCGGCAATGTTCCCGATCCATACCGGGATTATCAATTAGATAAACAAATTCCCGACATGGTTGACGTGTTCCAAGAGCAGAGCGACATTCTGTACGCTGTGTCGGAGGAGCTGGTGCGGCTGACGGGAGAGAAGAGCGACAAAACGGCGATTTTGAACAAAACGGCCTATCAGCTGGAAGACCTGGCGAAGAAGCCGGAAACGGTCCAGAAGCGGCTGGCTCAATTCAAAATTAATGTAGGCAGCGTAGGCGCCTGGATCCTTCAGGTTAGAGAGCAGCCGCTCGAAATCGATTACTTGGCGCTGGCCTCTCCTGATGTAAAGCTGCCCAAAGCGAATGCCTCGGCTGCCAAGAAAGTCGTTCACGAGGTATCGTCTTTCTTCCATTCCTTCTTCGAGGATTACGATACGATCGGGAGTACGGCGGATGATGGGCAATCCATAACGGTATGGATTGGAACAGGGCGCGACCAGGCGCAGGTGCTCAAAGCGATGATCGATGATACGTTCACACCGTCGACCGGTATTGGGGTCAATCTGAAGCTGGTCAATCAGGATGTGCTGCTTCGCGCATCGCTCGCTGGTGAAGGGCCAGACGTTGCTATGCAGGTCGGCAACGATGTTCCTGTCAACTTCGGCATGCGGAACGCAGCGGAGGATTTGACTCCATTCCCGGGCTACGACACGATTGTGCAGCAGTTCCGAGACAGCGCGCTTGTCCCGTATCGATTCGACGGTAAGGTATTTGCTCTGCCTGAGCAGCAAATCTTCAACATGCTGTTCTACCGGAAAGATATTCTAGAGGAGCTGAATTTGGAGCCGCCGCAAACCTGGGAAGATGTATATGCGATGATCCCTGTGCTGCAGAAGCATCATATGGATATGGCGCTGCCGATTGCCCAGGCGACGGGTGTCCCCGTGCTGGAGGCGAACCGTGCCTATGCTATGCTTTTATACCAGATGGATGGTTCCTTCTATATGAAGGATGGGGCGAAGAGCGGACTGGATACAGAGGTAGGGCTGGCTGCATTCAAAAAATGGACCGATTTCTATACGAGCTACAAGCTGCCTCTAATCTTTGATTTCCCGATGCGCTTCCGGACAGGTGAAATGCCGGTCGGCATCCAGGATTACACCTTCTACAACTACTTAACTGTATCAGCGCCAGAGATCAAGGGCTTGTGGGAGTTCGTCCCCGTTCCGGGCACGATGCAGCCTGATGGCACCATTCGCCGGGACGTTGCCAGCGGGGGGACGGCCGCAGTTATGCTCAAGCAGGCGAAGAACAAAGACGCTGCTTGGGAATTCATGAAATGGTGGGTCGGCAAGGATGCTCAGGTACGCTTTGGCAGAGAGATGGAGGGGCTGATGGGCGCCGCGGCGCGTTATCCAACCGCGAACACAGAAGCGCTTAAGGAGCTTCCTTGGCCAGCACGCGATTATCGCAATCTCGAAGAGCAATGGCAATGGGTACAGGGCGTGCCAGAGGTTCCCGGCGGCTATTTCACGGGCAGACATTTGGATAATGCACTGCGTGAAGTCATCAACAACGGGACGAATACAGCTGATGCTTTATATGACTATGTGCAAGAAATTGACTATGAAATTGAGCAAAAAAGAGACGAGTTTAAGTTGGACTGAAGGGACTAGGGAGGGACTCTTTTGCAGAAAACGAAAATGGCAGCTGAGATCATGATGCAGCCCAAGGGCCGTCCTGCAAGGCTGCAGGGGAAATGGGAGCTGTTCGTCAAGGATATGAAGCGGGACAAACATCTGTTTGTTCTACTGGCTCCTTATATGGTGCTGTTTCTGTTGTTTACCGTGCTCCCGGTCATCATATCGATCTTCTTCAGCTTTACGCATTTCAATATGCTTGAATTCCCACGCTGGGTCGGCTGGGAGAACTATTCCAAGCTGCTCTGGAACGATGATGTGTTCCTAATTGGACTTAAGAATACGCTGATCTTTGCCGTCATTACCGGTCCGGTGAGCTATATTGCCTGTTTTGTATTTGCATGGCTCATCAATGAGCTTAACCCGAAGGTTAGAGCCTTTATGACGCTCGTGTTTTTCGCACCTTCCATATCGGGGAATGTCTTCTTTATCTGGCAGATTATTTTTTCCAGCGATTCGTACGGGATTATAAACGGTTTCCTGATGAAGATCGGCTTCATCTATGAACCGATTCAATGGCTGCAAGATCCAGAGTATATGCTGACGATCATTATTATCGTTCAATTGTGGCTAAGTCTCGGAACAAGCTTCCTGGCGTTTATTGCTGGTCTGCAGACGGTTGACCGCACGCTATATGAGGCAGGAGCTGTGGATGGCGTGAAGAATCGCTGGCAGGAGCTGTGGTTCATAACGCTTCCTTCGATGCGGCCGCAGCTGATGTTCGGCGCTGTCATCCAGATTACGTCTTCCCTTGCGGTTGCCGACGTTGCGATGGCGCTTGCGGGCTTTCCGAGCGTACAGTATGGCGCGCATACGGTCGTTACCCATCTGGTGGATTATGGAACGATTCGATTCGAGATGGGGTATGCTTCCGCGATCGCCACTGTACTGTTTATTCTCATGCTGGGCACCAATCTGGTCGTTCAAAAGTTGCTGAAGAGGGTGGGGGAATAAGCGGGATGAAACTAGCTATACGTCTCAAAAAAAGAGTGAACCGATCCTGGCAAGTCGATTCTGTGCTGTTCCTTGTCCTTGGCGTGTTCGGCGCTTTCATGGCGGTTCCTTTGATTTATGTCCTTAATAATGCATTCAAGCCGCTTGATGAGCTGTTCATATTCCCGCCTACGCTATTCGTGAGGAACGCGACGCTCGAGAACTTCGCGGATTTGTTCCAAGTCATGAAGAATTCATGGGTTCCATTCTCCAGGTATATTTTTAATACGTTTTTTATTACTGCGGCTGGCACAATAGGGCATATTCTGCTTGCCTCGGCGGCGGCATATCCGCTAGCGAAGCACAAATTCCGTGGGCATAAAGTGATCTTCTCGATCATTGTCCTATCGTTAATGTTCTCACCGCATGTAACGGCAATTCCGAATTATATGATCATGTCCACAATTGGATGGATCGATTCGTACCAAGCTGTTATCATACCGGCATTTGCTTATCCGCTTGGTATTTATCTAATGAAGCAATTCATGGAGCAGATTCCAGATGCGCTGCTGGAAGCCGCGAAGATTGATGGGGCCAGCGAATACCGGATATTCTGGCAGGTCGTGATGCCGCTCGTTAAGCCCGCCTGGTTGACGCTGCTCATTCTGATGATGCAGATGCTGTGGGGAACGGATGGCGGCAGCTTTATCTATAGCGAGCAGCTCAAGACGATGCATTACGCCATGGGTCAGATCATTCAGGGCGGTATTGCACGTGCGGGGGTCGGGGCAGCAGTGGCAGTTATTATGATGTCCGTGCCGATTGTGACGTTTGTGTTGTCGCAAAGCAATGTGATTCAGACAATGGCTTCGTCCGGCATGAAGGACTAAAGCGATGGAGGCGTATAGGTTTGAGAATAAAGCGATCGATACTGATCCTGGCAGCTGTGATGATCCTTGCTGCCCTAAGTCCGAAGCCGGCTCACGCATCGCCGTATGAGGGATATACCTATTCGTATTGGGGAGAGGCCGTTCGCTCGCCGATTGCGTATCTTCCTTCCAGAGTGGTGACCGGACAGGAGCTGGGCATAGGAGCATGGGCAGCTCCTACCGATATGTTTGCAGCCTCCAATGGTAATCTGTACGTTCTGGATTCAGATAACGGGCGAATTGTAGTGCTGAGCAGTCAGTGGAAGGTGCTTAGTCAAATTCAGGGCTTCCAGCATAACGGAGAGCAGGATAGCTTCAATAAGCCGGAAGGCATATTCGTGACCGAAGCAGGTCATATCTATGTAGCGGATACGGAGAATAGGCGCGTGGTTGAATTGGATGACAACGGAGCGTTCGTAAGAGTAATCGCTGCTCCGAAGTCAGAGGTGCTCAGCGACAATTTCGAATATTTCCCGCGCAAGGTTATTGTCGATAAGGCTGGCCGTATTTATGTGGTCGCTAGAGGCATCTTCGAAGGCATAATCGAATTCGACAGCGATGGCGGCTTCACCGGGTTTATGGGCACGAACCGTGTACAGTTCGATCCGGTAGATTTGTTCTGGAAAACAATATCGACAAAGGAACAGCGGGAGAAGCTGATTCGATTCGTTCCGCTTGAATTTAACAATGTGGATGTAGATCAGGATGGTTTCATCTTCACGACTACGGCGGACAAACAAACCTTGGCCCCTGTCAAAAGGCTGAATCCATCCGGCATCGATGTCCTGCGCATTAACGGCAGCGTAGCTCCGGTGGGTGATTTGACCAGAGATCGATCGGCTTTTGTCGACATCGATGTCAGCGGCAATGGCGTGTACCGGACACTCGATTCGACTCGGGGACGCCTATTCACTTACAACGAAGACGGGAATCTATTATATGTTATCGGCCAGCTGGGCAACCAGATCGGCACCTTCAAAAACCCCGTTGCAGTAGAAAGCCATGGCAATCGAATCTATGTGCTTGATCGTGATCTGGGGAGAATTACCGAGTTTACAGCAACGAAATTCGGCAGCTTGGTCAACGAGGCGAACGGATTATACAGCATAGGCAAGCATGATGATGCAGCTAAGCTCTGGGAAGAGGTGCTCCGGCTTGATGCGAATTACGAAATGGCCTATGTTGGGATCGGCAAGTCATTGCTGCGTAAGGGTGAATATAAGCAAGCGATGAAGTCTCTGAAGCTTGGCAACGACAGAGAATATTACTCCAAAGCGTTAACCAAATACCGCAGGGAGTATATGCGCGAGAACTTTGGAGCCTACATGACAGCTTGCATCGCGCTGCTGCTGGCCATATTCATTATTCGCAGGAGCATGAAGTCAAGAAAAGGGGGAATGAAGCAGGATGCGGTTTCTCAAGGAGGCTAGATACTCGCTGCACGTCGCATTCCATCCCTTTGACGGGTTCTGGGACTTGAAATATGAGAACAAAGGCAGGCTTCGAATCGCGCTTATTATTTTGTTCGCGGTTACGGTAACGATGATATTGAAACGGCAATATGCCGGCTATGTGGTCAACTATAACTATCCCCTTGATTTGAACAGTATCAATGAATTGAAGTATATCGTCCTTCCGTTCCTGCTGTGGTGTGTCGCCAACTGGTCGTTGACCACATTGATGGACGGGGAAGGGAAGTTCAAGGAGATCGTCATCGCCACGGGCTATGCGCTGCTTCCTATAATTCTGGTTTATTTGCCCAATATGCTGCTCAGCAACGTCATAACGCTGCGCGAGGCTTCGTTCTATTATTTGCTCGAATCCGTAGCTGCGATATGGTTCATCTGGCTGCTGTTTATCGGCACGATGACGGTTCATCAATATACGGTTACCAAAACGATCATGACCATGCTGTTAACCGTTGTTGTTATGGGGGTTATCATCTTTCTTGGGCTGCTATTCTTCAGCCTGATCCAGCAGATCGTTAATTTTGTGTATACAATCTATCAGGAACTTTCATTGCGAGCATAAGAAAGGGGGCTAAGCGGTGAATCGGAAGCTTGCGAGCATAGTGACCATCGTCATTATCGGTTGTTTGCTACTATCCCAAGGCACCAATTTTGCAGAACCAAGTTCAGAAGCGATATCCGAGACGGTTAGTGCTTCTGGTTCCGCACCTGAAGCAGAGGCAGCAGCTGCGCCGATTGCCAGCCTTACAGAGGCGCCTAGTGCAGCCGATGGCATGGAGATGGTGGCCGAGAATGAATTTTTGGTGCTGTATGTCAACTCAGAAACGACGGAAATTGCGGTTCGCGATAAGCGCAGCCAAGCGATCTGGTACTCCAATCCGCTTAACCGTGAGGACGACTCTATAGCAACCGGCTATAACAAGTCCAAGCTGAACGTACAGGTTGAGATTACGTATTTCGACAATGCAGGGAATTCGTTGAAATATGACAATTACACACATAGCGTCCAGAACGGCCAATTCGTCATAGAGAAGGAAAGTGACGGCTTGAGCATTGTGTATACGTTGGGAGAGGTTAAGAGCGATATAGACGCAATTCCCAAATACATTAGCGAGGAACGATTTCAAACGGTCATCCTGGACAAAATCGAGGATGCGGGAGACAAAAGAGAAGTTGAAAAGCGGTTCAAGCATGATGAAGACAATAAGCGTTATGAGCGAAGGGACTCCTCCTTCAAGGGAGTCGGGCTTACGAAGGTAACCGAGATTTTCGATGGAATCGGTTATGACGAGGAGCAGAGGGCAATCGATAAGGCTGCGTATGGCGAAGCGGCGACGGGAAATGTCAGTGTTCGCATCCCGCTGCATTATCAGCTTGACGGAGAGAATCTGCTCGTGACCATTCCGGGTAGCGAGATCGAATATCCGGATACAATGAAGATTCAATCCCTCTCTTTGCTGCCGTTTTTTGGAGCGAGCGACCGTGAGGATGAAGGCTACACATTCGTCCCGGACGGCTCAGGCTCACTGATTCGGTTCAACAATGAGAAGACTTACGCCGCCCCGTTCAGAACAGCTCTCTATGGTACAGATGCGGCCATTAGTCAGATTATTAAGATTCAGAATGAGGAAGCAGCGCGATTGCCTGTATTCGGCATGAAATACGAGGACAGAGCATTTGTTGCCATCATTGAGAAGGGGGATGCCGTTGCTGCGGTTGAGGCTGATGTAAGCGGCAGGCTGAATGACTATAACACGGTATCCTCCAGCTACACCATTCACAACCTGGAAGAGGTTACTCTGACGAACGGATGGCGCTCCAGTACAGTCAAGCAATTTCAATCAGAGCCTTTCCAAGGTGATATTGCCGTCCGCTATGGATTCCTTGGTGCTGAGGAAGCCAGCTATTCTGGCATGGCGGCGCATTATCGCGACTATCTAATTAAGCAGATGGGCATTACGAGGCTGACGGAGGAAGCTGACATTCCGTTCTATATGGAGCTTATCGGCGGTATACCGAAAAAGAAGTTTTTCCTAGGTATCCCTTATAACGCCTATGAGCCGCTCACAACCTTCGATGAGGCTGAGTTGATCTTGTCCCAAATGCTCGATCTGGGAATCGGCAGCATTAAGCTCCGATATACAGGCTGGTTCAATGACGGTATCCGGCATGATCTTCCTACATCCATTCGTGTCGATAAGAAGCTGGGTGGAAAAAAAGGCTTAAATGAGCTGCGAGCATATGCTGACGCGAATGATATTTCGCTGTTTCCTGATGTAGCCTTTCTTGAGGTGTACCCTGAGGCGGATGGCTTCAAAAGGTCGAGTCAAGCATCGCGGTTCATCACTGGCAAGCCTGCGCAGCTATACCCGTTCTACGCTGCCAACTTCAGGCAGGATGATGATCAGGAGCCGGGCTATGTGCTGAGTCCCAACTCGCTGACGACAATCGTAGATGGATTCGTAGACGATTACGACAAGCTTCAGCTGACCGGATTGTCTCTGCGTGATCTAGGCAGCAAGCTGAATTCCGACTTCAACCGTTCCCACGTTATCAATCGCGAAGAAGCGAAGGAGATAGCCGATGAGCAGCTGAAGCAGCTGAGCGACTCGAGTGAAGAGCTATTAATGGAGGGCGGCAATGCCTATGCAGCCGGCTATGCACGACATATCGTGAATGCACCGATGACCAGCAGCGGCTTTAATCTGACCGATGAGAGCATTCCTTTCTTCCAGCTGGTCTATCACGGTTACGTTGACTATGCCGGCAGCGCTTGGAACATGGCGGATGATCAGGATTCTACATTCAACTTCTTGAAGGCACTAGAGACAGGCTCCGCTTTGCATTACACGTGGTTCCATGCTGATTCATCTGCCATTAAGATGACAGAATTCGATGACTTGTACTCGGCTGATTACAGGCAATGGATCGATGAAGCGGCAACGATGTATGGCGAGCTGAATGAGGTGCTTCATGAGGTGCATTCGCAAACGATCATCGACCATCAGAAGCTTGCAGAGGGCGTGTATCAGACGATATTCGAGCAGGGCAAAACGGTTATCGTCAATTATAATGAGGCGGCAGTGAACGTGAACGGAATAACAGTTGATGCGAAGAATTATTGGGCTGGAGGTGGCACACAGTGATGAGGCTCAAGAAGCTTTCGCTTGAACAAAAAAACAGATATTACGGACTGTATTTCATTCTTCCTTGGTTTATAGGTTTCTTGTTCCTGTTTCTTGTTCCTTTGCTGTCCTCGTTCCGATACAGCTTGAGCAATCTACAGGTTACCAATGATGGCTTCAGCTTGGACTTTATCGGCCTGTCCAATTACCGGGAAGCACTGCTGTCGCATGAGTCTTACGTCCGAATATTGACGGAATCAGTGGTAGATATCGGAGTTAACACACCGCTGATCATTATATTCAGCTTGTTTTTTGCAGTGCTTCTGAATCAGAAGTTCAGAGGACGAGTGCTTGCCCGGGCGATCTTCTTCCTTCCCGTTATTCTGGCGTCGGGCATTATCGCCAGCATTGAGAACGGGGATTTGATGCAGTCGGTCGTTCGAAGCGCGAACGATACAACCGGTGGCGGTCTATCGATTATGAAGAACTTGGAGCTGACCGTTATGCTCGTCCAGTCGGGCATGAATATTACTCTTGTTGAATATTTGACTGGAGCCGTTAGCCGAATCTATGAGATCGTCAGTCAATCCGGTGTACAGATTCTGATTTTCCTTGCAGGGCTTCAATCCATCTCTCCCTCCCTGTACGAGGCTGCCAAGATTGAAGGATCAACCGGCTATGAGGCTTTTTGGAAAATAACATTCCCCATGATCAGTCCGCTGATCTTGACGAATCTGGTGTATACCATTATCGACAGCTTCATCAGCGATGAAACAAGCCGTCTAGTCGTGGATACGGCATTCAAAAACTTTGATTTTGGCCTTAGCGCCGCAATGGCTTGGATGTACTTTGCCGTCATAGCGCTGGTGCTGTGGGTTACAACGGCGATTGTGTCGCGTAAGGTCTTTTATCAAGATTAGCGGTCTGAAGGAGGAGTTACATGAAGACGGAATCCGTAGTAGAGCAGCATTCAACACGAGTAGAGCGGCTGCATCGGATGAAATCCGCTGCCTATTGGGTCGAATTCACTAAGAAATGGCTGTGGAGCTTTATTCGATTCGTGCTTATATTTGGCATAGCGTTCGTTATTATCTACCCGATTCTATTGAAGCTGTCGATTGCGTTCAAAAGCATGGATGATCTATACGACTCTACGGTCATCTGGGTACCAAAGATGATCACGCTCGAGAACTTCAAGCTCGTGTTCAATGCAATGAATTACCCAAGCGTGCTGCTCAATACTTTATTTCTCTCTTCCATGGTCATGCTGCTGCAGACAATGACCTGCGTGCTGGCTGGCTATGGATTTGCGAGAGTGAAGTTCAGAGGAAGCGGATTTTTATTCGCAGGAGTCATTTTCACCATTCTGGTACCATCCCATACGATTATGATTCCGCTCTATTTGAATTTCAAAAACTTCGATCTGTTCGGATTGTTTGAGCTGATTAAGGGGGAGCCAGCTAATCTAATTAATACCTACTGGCCGTTTATTATTTCCGCAGTGCTAGGCATGGGTGTGAAAACGGGCCTGTATGTTTATATTTTTCGTCAGTTCTTCAAAGGAATTCCGCGAGAAATTGAAGAGGCCGCCTATGTCGACGGAGCTGGCTACTTTGCAACCTTCTGGAGGGTTATTATGCCGAACGCAATTCCTTCGATGGTGACAGTCATGCTCTTCTCGTTCGTATGGCAGTGGAATGATTCCTTCTTCACCAATATGTATTTGAATGAACCCAAGGTCATGTCATCCATGATGGCTTCCTCCGGCTATGCAATCGCGACGTTCCTTAGCGGTGGAGGACAAGCGGAGACAGCATCGTACGTTCAGGATCCGTTCTTCATGTCTATGATGATGAACACGAGTGTGCTGATGGCTATTCTCCCGCTTATTATTATGTATCTGTTCGTGCAGAGACATTTTGTGGAGAGCGTCGAACGATCTGGGTTGGTCGGTTAGGATGAATAAGAAATGGACGGTTATGGTCCTTATTGCCATTCTATCGGTTACAGGCTTGTACTTCGCATTAACGTCGGGTAACTCCGACAGCTATAACAGCAGGAAAGAGGAGGAAGCGCCCGTGCAGCAGATGAAGTCGCCGGATGCCTATGTATCGCTTGATGGATCGATTCGCTATCAAACGATTGATAACTTTGGGGCATCTGACGCCTGGTCCATGGACCCTATAGGCAAGGAATGGACAGAAGACAATAAAAATACGGTAGCAGACCTGCTCTTCTCAAGAGAGAAAGGGATCGGGTTATCCGCTTGGCGCTTCAATATTGGTGCAGGCTCAACAGAAACAGATCAGTCTATTATTCCTGATCCATGGCGGCGAGCGGAAGCGTTCAAGCAGTCAGAGGATGGCGATTACGATTGGAGCAAGCAGTCAGGGCAGCAGTGGTTCCTGCAGGCAGCTAAGGATCGTGGAGTAGATTCCCTGATTGCATTCGTGAACAGTCCACCAGTGTGGATGACGAAGAACGGCCATGCTCAGCCGGATTCTAGCGTCGGCTCTACCAATCTAAAAGAAGGCTATGAGGATGAATTTGCAGCATTTTTAATCGATGTATTGGAGCACTTTAGAGAGGAAGGGCTGGCGTTCCAATATATTAGCCCAATTAACGAGCCGACCTGGGATTGGAACCGGTCGCAGCAAGAAGGCAATCGCTATAACAATGATGATCTGAAGAGCGTCATTCTCGAATTGCACCGCCAGCTGAAGGACAGTGGTGTGGATGCGCAGATTAGTGCTCCCGACGGTGTCGAGATTACCTCCTTGCTGGACGATGAGTATTATCAGAGCTTCGCCGGCGGCGGGCAATATACGAGCGGGGCGAACAATCTTGGCACAGGGAAATACCGTGAGTATATTAAAGATTTACTAGGTGATCCCGAGCTTAAGGAAGCGATTGGCAATAAGATAGCCTCGCATTCCTATTGGTCCGATTACAGCAATCCAGGTGATGATCGGCTGGGCCAGCTAAGAGATTTGCTGGATGCCAATCTGAAGCAATACGATGCGGAAGCGAAATATTGGGTGACGGAATATTGTATTCTTGGCGATTACGGTCCTGGTCGCGATCTTGGTATGGAGCCTGCGTTACAGGTGGCGCGTACCATTCATTTTGACCTGACGGAGGCGAATGCGGCCGCATGGCAGTGGTGGACGGCGGTATCCAAGGTTGATTACAAGGACGGACTAATCTATACCGATTATACAGAAGCGGGCGACGAGCAAAATATTCTGACCTCCAAAATCATGTGGGCACTGGGCAATTACAGCAAATTCATACGTCCGGGAGCGGAGCGTATCTCCTTGACGGGGCTGGATAATAAAGCGCGTAGCGGCTTGCTGGGATCGGCCTATGTGCATGAAGGCGAGCAGACGGTTACGGCAGTATTCGTTAATGACAGCGAGGTGGAGAAGCGTATTCAGCTTTCACTGAGCGGTGTGGACCCGAATCGCAGCATTCAGTTGATGGAGTCATATACAACGTCTGCTAATAAGGATCTTACTCGAGGAGAGGACGTTCTTGTTCAGGAGAATCAAACGTTCGAAGCGGTGGTGCCAGCTTACTCCGTCGTTACGTTGACGGGAGGAGGAGCAGCGGGGATCGTTCAATCCGAGCAAGTCAGTGTGATGAAGGAGGACGACTCTATCCAACAGGAGTATGCGGGTTACCTCTTCTCTTACTTCACAGGGGAAGGAACGTCGGATGGCGAGCAGATCTACTTGGCAATTAGTGAAGGGAATGACCCACTGCATTGGAAGGAGCTTAATGGCGGCAAGCCAGTACTTACTTCAACAATGGGTGAGCAGGGGGTGAGAGACCCCTTTATAATCCGGTCTCCACAAGGCGACAAGTTTTACATGCTTGGGACGGATCTGAGAATTAACGGAGATTGGAACTGGGACCGTGCTCAGCGGCAAGGCAGCAGATCCATTCTAGTATGGGAATCAGATGATCTTGTGAAGTGGTCTGAGCCAAGAATGGTCGAGATTGCTCCTCCGGAAGCAGGCAATACTTGGGCTCCTGAGGCTTTCTACGATGAAGCAGCAGGGGAGTATGTCGTGTTCTGGGCTTCGAAGCTGTTCTCGGATGAGAGCCATAATGGAGATGCTTATCAAAAAATGATGTTCAGCACAACCCAGGATTTCCATACTTTTACGGAACCGCAGGTGTATATGGATCTGGGCTACTCCATTATTGATACAACGATGATTGGTCATAAAGGAAAAATTTATCGATTCACGAAAGACGAGAGGGAGCATAATCTGTCAGCTCCTTACGGCAAAATGGTGTTTCAGGAGGCGCTGGACTCCGTATTTGATCCTTCTTATCGGATGATTAAAGAAGGTATCGGTGGCGTTAAGGGGGTAGAAGGCCCGACTGTATTCAAATCCAATACGGAAGACAAATGGTATTTGTTCGCAGATGAATTTGGGGGAAGAGGTTATGTACCGCTCGAAACGACAGACTTGGACTCGGGAGAATGGACAGTCTCTGCAGAATATGACCTGCCCAGCAGTCCTCGCCATGGAACGGTTATACCGATAACTAAAAGCGAATATGATGCTATACGAGCTCACTATTCACTTGATCATTCTTCATAAATGCAATTAGGCGAGGGGCTGCCCATTAGGGCAGCCCCTCTTCCTATATCCCCATCCGAGTAAGCGAGCCCTCGAACGACACATCCACCGAGTCGTTGCCGACGACATAGCGCCACAGCTTGGCACGCTGCACATGCTCGAGGCGAGACTCGTCGCCTTGCCATGGCTGGTAGGCTTGTCTAATCATATCCTGAACCTCCTGCGAATCATAACCGTCCGTGTTGAACAGATTGCGCTGCTCGCAGCCAGGCCGTAGACGAAGCTTGAACACGTAGCGTGTGCGGTCGCTGAAGTTAGGCATTGCAGCATGCCAGATGCCATGATGCATAATAGCGATTGTTCCGGCTTTGCAGGCCAGCTGCTTCTGTCCAATGATATTTTTATAACGGCCTATGCTTGTTGTATTCGTCCTCCGCAGATGCGAGCCTGGAAGCACAATCGTTGGACCCATCTCAATCGGTGTATCATGGGAGAAATAGAAGGCCTGAATGTCGAAGCCGAGTGGCCGTGTATCCAAGATAGAATCGGCATGCCAATTCTGAGATTTCAGATGTTGGGCTCTTACAATGTGCAGGAAGGAATGATCGTAGACAGGCTTAGCTCCGACAAAGCTCTGCAAGGCACCCTTCACCTCAGGCAGCTCGAAGGCTTCGCGAAGCTTCTCCGATTGGTCCCAGAAATGAGATCCAGCGTTCTCATTAAGCTGTTGCTCTTCATTAATAGCTGCGTTATATTGTTGAGGTACAATTTCGTCGAGCAGCAAATAGCCATCAGAGACGAATCGGGCCATTTGTGCAGCAGTTAGAAGATGCTTGCGTTCAACATTACTCATTGACAATCACGTTCCTCTCAAGCGCATATTCATAGAGCAAATGCTCGGTCTGATGCTCATATCCATTGAAGTAATAAGGCAATCTAGGTATTTGGAATACACGCCAGCCATCTCTCATTGCCGACAATACGGAAGAGTAGGGAGGCGTATTCGAGTCCCCTGTGTTCATCTCTTGCTCACTCGCTCCGTCATATAAAGCCCATGCTACTGCCTGAGATGCTAGATCCGAATGTTCCAAATGCAGAATTAAGATTTGCTGTCTGCTGCTCATTGTGGCCCTCCTATATGAATATGAATGATTGCATGTTTAGTTTAGCTCGGAGCGTTCCCTATTTAAATAAAGAGAACTAATGACAAATTGCACAATATTAACCTGGTTGTATACAAAGGAGTACGCATATGACGAATAGAAATCATTCTATACAAAATATGTTGGCTAATGCCCAGTTCCACATGCAGGTAGCTGCTTATACGAAAGTGCCGCTTACTTGGAAGGATAAGCTCAGCTCACCATACAATCGTCTGTACTATATTAAGGACGGAGAGGGGATGGTGCAGATTGAAGATCAGATTTATTACCCGAAGCCAGGACAGCTGTTCCTGCTGCCAGCCGATACACCGCTCGCTTTTGCGGTTATTAATGACAATTCCTTCACCAAGTTCTGGTGTCACTTCACCGCTATTATAGGAGATACGAGTCTATTCAAGCTTATTCGTCCGCCAGCATTCTTGGATGTAGAGGATGACAAATACGTAACAGCGATCTTTGAGCAGTTAATTGCTTGGGAGCATCATGAGAGCTGGACGGCAGCACTACGAGTGAAATCGCTGCTGATCGAGCTGGTCTGCTTCTATATGGAACGAACGAAATCGGATATTAGCTTATCCGCGGCTCCTGCTGCTTTTGAGAAAATCGATACGGTCATGCATTATATAGATGTTCATTTGTCAGAGGAAATAACGGTCGAGCAGCTTGCGAGACTTGTTCATTATCATCCGAACTACTTTATTAAGTTTTTCCGCAACATGGTAGGCACCTCTCCTATTCAATATATTATGAAACGTAGAATGGATAGAGCGAAGGCGCTGCTCATAACCAATCGGAGCATCTCCGAGATTGCAAGTGAGATTGGCATGCAGCTTCATTATTTCTCTCGTGCCTTCAAGGCGATGACCGGCCTCACTCCAACTGAATATCGAGGGGCGAGAATGGATAAGGAGCAGTCGAGGGGGCTGAGTGTGGAGTAGAATAGAGCTGGAGATGTTTGAACATTTAATTGTAAGCGTTACCAATGGGAGGAGGTATGGCATGAAGATCGTTTCAACTATATTTATTCGCAAGAAGGTCAGCTGCCCAAGCTGGGCGATCTGGATAGATCCATCCTCTGCCGACGAGGCGAGCATGATGAAGACGAATATTACGGATTACATGGATCAGAATACACTTCAATTCGTAACAGGCAGCAAAAATCTCGATAAAGATTGGGATGACTATGTCAAGGGACTAGACGCGCTTAATATAGTGATACAAGCTGCCTTATGGAGAGGTTAGTAATCATAGGTTGACAATTGAAGGTAAGCGATAAGAGAATATAGAGATAAGGTAATTATTGAGATAACGATATAGGGCTAACATACGATTAGGCATGTACCGCGACATTAAGAAGAAAAGGGGATTCATAATGACGGATATCATAGACCGAATGAAAGAAGCAGCATCCCGCATGGGAATCGATACGAGTGTATTGGATATGGGACCAGTAGTGCTGGAGTCAGGAGCGATACAGCAGATTGCTCCCTATCTGAACACAGAGGGTTACCGCCAAGTGAGCATTGTAGCGGATCATCAAACGTATGAAATAGCAGGTCGGCTCGTTGAACAAGCGATTACGGCAGCAGATATTGCAGTTCATACGACAATTATTAAACCGAATGCACAGGAGGATGTCATTGCCGATGAGGCATCGCTCGTTCAGCTCATTCTAGATCTGAAAGCTCAAGGCGCGGATGTCGTTCTTGCCGTTGGTTCGGGTACACTGCATGATACAGCTCGATTCTCTGCTTATGCAGTAGGCATTCCGTTCATCTCTGTTCCGACTGCACCGTCCGTTGATGGATTTAACTCGAAGGGTGCGCCACTTATTCTGCGTGGGGACAAGCAGACCATTGTGACTATTGGCCCGAATGCGATATTCGCTGATCTTGACATCCTGACAGAAGCCCCGACTGCTATGGTCGCTGCAGGCTTCGGCGATATGCTCGGCAAGTACACGTCGCTATTCGATTGGAGGTTCAGCAGCATTGCAGGAGGCGAGCCTTACTCGGATGAAGTGGCATCGCTAACCAGGAGTGCATTGCTGCAATGCGTTGAGCATGTTGATGCGATCGCTGCCCGCAGCAAGGAAGGAATTCGGCTGTTAACCTCTGCGCTATTGGAGTCAGGCTTCGCCATGCTGCTATTCGGACAATCGCATCCGGCTTCAGGCGCAGAGCATCATTTGTCCCATTATTGGGAGATGGAATTTCTCCGTACTGGAAGAAGACAAATTCTGCATGGAGCTAAGGTTGGCGTTGCTTGCGCACAAATATCGAAGCTCTATCATCAGTTGAAGGACGACGCATTACTGCCTGTAGATGAGCAGTACCGTCAAGTGATTGAAGAGGAAATTGGACATATTCCGGATGAACAGACGATTCGCGGCTTATTGAACAAGGTTGGTGGTCCATCGACATTAGAGCAGCTGGACATTGACGCTGACTTGCTGAACAGGAGTCTGAGAGAAGCACATCGGATTCGTCTGAACCGCTATACGCTATTGAGAGCTTACAACGAGCAAATCAGCTAGAATTTTGGTTTAACGAGGCAGCCATTCGTTCCTATGAACGATGGCTGCTTTTGTTGAGGATTGAGAATATAGCATCTTTGTGAACATTGGCTTCATTTTTTTACTATGTGCTCGTTGACCTATATAATAGGAATGAATATAGATTGATGATGAAGGAGTGGGCTGCCGCCTTGTTGAAATCGAGTGTTGGTTGGTTTCGTGGAATTGCTTTTCTTGAGGGAGTATCGTATCTAATTCTACTATTAATTGCTATGCCGCTTAAATATTTTGCTGATTTGCCTATCTATGTGACGATCGTAGGTGCTGCACATGGAGCACTGTTTACTATGTATATCGTTGCGCTTCTCGTTGTCTGGTTTACTAGACGCTGGTCCTTCTGGCGTGTTGTTGGGGCATTTATTGCATCCTTTATCCCATTCGCAACCTTCTGGCTGGAAAAAAAGCTGCGCAAGGAACAATAGCTCATAATAGAGCAGGCATCGCTACTATAGGCGGTGCCTTCTTTTTCATAGAATGGTCCAATTAACCAATAAAGGATAATATTATGAAACTATTAATAGCTTGAGTACGTATAATGGCTGGTAATTGGAAATCTACCAGAAAAGGAGCCATTATTGTGAAGAAACAAGTATCAGTCTTATTCTTGTCCCTAGCTCTACTCTTGTCATTCGTGACTAGTGCATATGCAGAAGCACAGCCGGTGTCACTATGGGTAGAAGGGGAGCAAGTCCAGCTGGAGGACAGCTCACCTATTGTTGAGCGTGGTACAACACTTGTACCTGCCGAGCCTTTGCTGGATAAGCTCAAGCTTACAGCAGCTTGGGATGACCAGACACTGACCGCATCCAAAGAAGGGCTATCCCTCTCACTTGAAATCGGCAGCAAGCAAGCTACGGTGAACGGTCAAGAGGTAGAGATGTTGGCTGCGCCTAGGCTAGTCGATGATGTTGCTTATGTACCTGTTCGCTTCATTAGTGAAGCCGCTGGTTATGAAGTGGATTGGGATGGCAAGAAGCAGGCTATCTCGATCAAAGTTAAGGTAGCAAGCGAGGGCTTCCTATGGAAAACGCAAAAAGGCGGCAACACTGTCTATTTGCTCGGCTCCATCCATGTAGCAAGCAGCGCGATGTACCCTCTGCGCCCAGCTATTCAGCAGGCTTTTGATCTTTCGGATTATTTGGTTGTTGAAGCTGATATTACGAAATCAGGAGAACCTGACGTACAGCAGCTAGTCGCAAGCATGAGCACTTATTCTGATGGCTCGACTCTGAAGGACCATATCTCAGCAGATACATACAGTAAGCTGGATGCGATTCTAACAGAGAATGGCGTTCAGCCCGGAGCACTTGATACCTTCAAGGTATGGAGCATATCCTCTACAATTGATTATTTGAAATTGCTGCAGTCGGAGTATCAGAGTGATATTGGCATTGATATTTTTTTCCTGAATCAGGCGATTGAGAAGAAGCTTCCTATTGTTGAGCTTGAATCATGGGAGTTCCAGTTAAGCATGATGGACAACTTCTCTGCAAGTCTCCAAGAAGAGATGCTGCTGCAATCGATAGCGAACTATTATCAAGAGGATTCTGGAATCGATGAACTATCGGAGATGTGGGTAACAGGTGATGAGGAGAAGCTGCTGGCTATCATTAATAGCGCAGCAGGCAATGATGAGCTGAACAAGGCGATGATTACTGATCGCAATGATGGAATGGTAGACAAGATTGAAGGCTACCTGAACAGCAGCGACAATAAAACGTACTTTGTTGTTGTCGGGGCTGCCCATATGATTGGAGAAACAGGCATTGTAACGCAGCTGGAGGAGCAAGGCTATACCGTAGAGAAACAATAAGCAGCATGAGGCTGCTCTAATAAGCATTGGGCAGAAGTGGCGGTACAGGAATGATCCTGGACCGCCGCTTCTTTTTTTTGGCGATGTGCCTAATTTATATATGACTTTGTGCGTAATAATGAGGGTATATCGGAGTAAGCGCTCTCCTATATGATTATATGTAAGCGGTAACATAGCAGCTCTCCTATGAAAATACGGGAAGTGCAGGAGGATGAGACAATGGAAGCACCTAATAACCCGTGGAAGCTCTGGTATAAGCAGCCTGCCGACAACTGGGAAGAAGCACTTCCGATTGGGAACGGTCGGCTTGGAGGAATGGTATTCGGAGGAGTACGGAGCGAGCATATTCAATTAAATGAAGACACGCTGTGGTCAGGCTTCCCGCGTGATACGAATAATTATGAGTCATTGCGATATTTGAGCAGGGCAAGAGAGCTTATCTATAACGAGCAATATGCCGAGGCAGAGGAGCTGGTGGAAGCCAGAATGCTTGGCAGCAACACGCAGTCCTATCAGCCTATGGGTGATTTGTATGTGGAGCATCAGCTTTCTTCAACGGTAGAGATGGAAGCGCTGCAGTATCGGCGAGAGCTTGACTTGGACACGGGCATTACCACGACAAGCTATCGAGTTGGCTCTATAGAGTACCACCGAGAAGCATTCATTAGCGCGAAGGATCAAGTGCTGTGTATCCGATATGCAGCAATTGGCGAAGGTGCGAGACTCTTTCTCTCAGCATCGCTGACTTCTCCTCTTCGCCATCAGTCAACAGTTGAAGGGTCGAGAATGTTAGTGATGCGCGGAATGTGCCCGACACATATTGCTGACAATTACATGGGGGATCATCCGAGACCTGTTCAATTTGAGGATGGCCGCGGCCTTTCCTTCGAGACTAGACTTGCTGCTGCTTGTGAAGGTGGAGAAGTAAGGCTTGGTAGTGGGGAGCAGGCGAAGCTCGAGATTATTGACGCACATACCGTTACGATACTGCTGGCGGCAGCATCAAACTTCGAACGCTTCGACATGATGCCGACACCACCAGGCGATCAGTTATCCAATCGATGCGATATCCAATTGAAGGCGGCAGAGGGATTAGGCTATGAGGAGCTAAGAAGGAGGCATGTAGAAGAGCATCAGCATTTATTCCGCCGTGTTGATCTCAGTCTTGGAGAGACACCTAACGCTTCTCTACCTACAGATGAGCGGCTGGAGCTATATAAGCAAGGAGAATATGATCCGCAGCTAGAAGCGCTGTATTTTCAATATGGACGTTACCTGCTGATGGCGAGTTCGCGCCCTGGTACGCAGCCGGCTAATCTGCAGGGGATATGGAATGACCGAATGCAGCCGCCTTGGAATAGCGATTATACGACGAATATTAATACGCAAATGAACTATTGGCCTGCGGAGGTTTGCGGGTTAGGCGAATGTCATGAGCCGTTGCTGAATATGATTGATGAACTGAGTGAGACAGGCAGCCGAACAGCAGCTATTCATTATAACGCTCGGGGCTGGGTTGCGCATCATAACGTCGACCTCTGGCGAACCTCTACGCCGACTGCCGGTCATCCGAGCTGGGCTTTCTGGCCGCTTGGAGGAGTGTGGCTGGCTATTCACTTATGGGAGCATTACGCATTCAATCTGAATGTACAATATTTAAGGGAACAGGCTTATCCGCTTATGAAGGGTGCGGCATTGTTCGCACTGGATTGGCTCCAAGAGACAGCTGACGGCATGCTGATTACAGTGCCGTCTACCTCCCCTGAGAACCAATTCAAGCTGTCTGACGGAAGAGCTTGTTCTGTAACGAAGGCCTCCACGATGGATATTTCACTTATCAAGGAGCTGCTTGGCCGCTCAGTACAGGCGGCAAAGCTGCTCGAGATCGATGAAGCCCTAGCCGCGCAGTGGACAACAGCGCTCAGCAAGCTGCCGCCATTCTTAATCGGGGCTGGCGGACGCCTTCAAGAGTGGCTGGACGATTATGAGGAGCATGAGCCTGGACATCGTCATGTCTCGCATCTGTACAGCCTGTATCCTGGCAGCCTTATTAATGATAGAGATACGCCAGAGCTTACGGCTGCTGCAAGATTGTCGCTTCAGCACCGAATCGAGAGCGGCGGCGGTCATACGGGCTGGAGCTGTGCTTGGCTCATTAATTTGTACGCTCGATTGTATGAGCCTGAGCAGGCGTATTATTTTATCCAGACGCTGCTGTCCAGATCTACGCATCCGAACTTATTCGACGATCATCCGCCTTTCCAGATTGATGGCAACTTCGGCGGTACAGCAGGGATTGCTGAGCTTCTGCTGCAGAGCCATCTGGATGAGATTCATCTGCTGCCTGCTCTGCCGAAGGCTTGGCCGAGCGGTTATGTAAGAGGGCTGCGGGCGAGAGGCGGCTTCATCGTAGATATCGAATGGGCCAATCATCAACTGGTCTCAGCTAATATAGCAGCTACACATGATACGGCGCTATGCAGGCTGCATCGGCAGAACGATTATGATGTGCAGCGCAATGGCCAAGTGTATAGCATTAAGCTCAAGTAAACGAAAACATAGATAGATAGATTGAATAAGAAGGAGTGATAGGACAATGTCGATTACGAAAAGGTACCCTTTCGAGGATATGAAGCTTCCATTAGAGGAGCGGGTGATTGATCTAGTCTCAAGGTTCACACTTGAGGAGAAGATTGAATCCATGGTGCAGTACCAGCCGGCCATTGAACGTCTCGGTGTGAAGCCTTACAAACATGGAACAGAAGCAGCACATGGTATTGCTTGGCTTGGGGAAGCCACAACCTTCCCACAGCCGATCGGACTTGGCTGTACGTGGAATCCGGAACTAATGAAACAAATCGGCTCTGTTATTGGCGATGAGGCTCGTGTCTACTATCAGAAGAATCCGGAAGTGAATGGCTTAACGCTATGGGCACCAACCGTTGATATGGAGCGCGATCCTCGCTGGGGCAGAACGGAAGAGGCATACGGCGAAGATCCGAAGCTGACCGGTGAGCTCACCGCTTCGCTCGTACAAGGCATTCAAGGTGATCATCCGCTGTATTACAAAGCGGTTGCGACGCTTAAGCATTTTATCGGCAATAATAATGAGATTAATCGTGGCAGCTGTTCTGCGAGCATCGACCCGCGCAATATGAAGGAATATTACCAGCGCGCATTCGAGCCTGCCTTCGTTAAAGGCGGAGCCTATTCCATGATGACCTCCTATAATGCCGTTAATGGCATTCCAACGATTCTGCACGAAGACGTTAACAAGATCGTTAAGGGTGAATGGGGGATGAATGGCTTCATTGTCAGCGATGCGGGAGATTTGCTTGGTATCGTCAATGACCATCACTATTATGACACCTACAAAGAGGCGGTTGCCCATTCCATCAAGGCTGGAATTGACAGCATAACCGATGACAAGGACAAGTCCTGCGAAGCGATCCGTGAAGCGCTGGCTGAAGGCTTACTTGCAGAGTCCGATCTGGATCAAGCGCTGACCAATACGTTCCGCGTAAGATTCCGTCTTGGGGAATTCGACACCGAAGAGCAGAACCCGTACGCGAATATGCCGGAATCGAAGCTATGCGCACCTGAGCATGCGGAGCTGTCTCTAAGGGCTGCTCGCGAGTCGATCGTTCTTCTGAAGAATGAGAACAGCATGCTGCCGCTCGATAAGAATAAATGTGCCAATACAGCTGTAATTGGGCCGCTAGGCAATGTCGTATATCGGGACTGGTATTCGGGTTCCTTCCCTTACAAAGTCACTCCGTTCGAAGCGATTCAGGCGAAGCTGGATGGCAAGCACGTATCGTTCAACAGCGGTAATGATCTGGCAGCCTTGAAGCTGGCAGCCAGCGGAGCAGCTGTTGCACTTGGCGAAGACGGTGTTCTACAGGGAAAGCCAGACAGTGTAGAGCAATTGTTCGAGGTAACGGATTGGGGCTGGGGGAGCTTCACGCTTCAGAGCACCACGAGCGGCAAATATGCAACGACGGCTGATGACAAGCATGTCGCTGCTGCTGCAGATGAGCCATTCGGCTGGTTTGTTAAAGAGGTTCTGCGGCTTGAAGAAGCAGGTGAAGGGACAACGGCATTCCGTACATGGGATGGCAAGCCGATTACGGTATCCGCAGATAACAAGCTAATCGTGGCAGAGGAAGGTGTCACTGCTGCTGCAGGTGAGTTCATTGTGGATGTGAAGGCGGATGGTCTTGCCGAAGCGATCGCCGCTGCACGCGAAGCAGAGACAGCTATTGTATTCGTTGGCAATAATCCGATGATTAACGGCAAAGAGGACAGTGACCGCCCTGGCCTCACACTCGCGGAATCACAGGAGCGTCTGGTGAAGGAAGTGTTCGCGGTTAACCCGAATACCGTCGTGGTCGTTATCGGCAGTTATCCGCTGGAGCTTAATTGGATACAGGAGAATATTCCGGCTGTCCTCTATTTGTCTCATGCTGGACAGGAGCTTGGCAATGCGGTTGCCGACGTGCTGTTCGGAGATTACGCGCCAGCAGGCCGTCTGAACATGACTTGGTATCGGAACAGCGAGCAGGAGCTTCGCGATATTATGGATTACGATATTATTAAAGGCAACCGGACCTATATGTACTTCGAAGGGACGCCATTGTATCCGTTCGGACATGGTCTTACGTATTCGAAGTTCGAATACGGCAGTCTGGACCTTGCACCGGCTGGTGCTGGAGAGTGGAGAGCAACCATTCAGGTAACGAATAAAGGTGCGAAGGCGGGGGACGAGGTTGTTCAGCTGTATGTCCGCGTCGATTCCTCCAGAGTGAAGCGTGCAGCGAAGCAGCTGGTCGGATTCGTCCGCGTACATCTCGAGCCTGGGGAGACTATAGCCGCCGAGCTTCAAGTATCCGCATCCGAGCTTGCCTTATGGGATGTTACACGTGACCGCTTCTGCTTGGAAGCAGGCAGCTATACCTTCATGGCAGGCAGCAGCTCAGCTGATATTCGTCTGTCGAGAGCATTATCGATTGAAGGGGAGACGATTCCAGCACGAGTGGTGACGGATCAGACACGTGCGGACAATTACGATGATTACGCTGCGGTTATACTGGATGAGAGCAAGGAGGGCGGTACTTGCGTTACTCCTGCTGAGGCCGGCGTGCAGGGCTGGATTCAGTTCTCGACGATTGCTTGGAGCGGAAGCCCACAATCATTCGAGGCTCGAGTAAGCGGAGGTGCTGATGGTGGAACGGTTGCGGTGAAGATCGGTTCACTCGATAGTGAGCCTGTCGCTGCTATCGATGTGCAGTCGAGCGGTAAGCAACAATGGGAGACTATTACAGCAGAGCTGATGAATACCGAGCAAGCTTCGGATGTCTATATTGTTGTGGGTGGGACAGCTAGGCTCAGCACCTTCAAGTTCAATCTCTAATTTGCATGTAATGAACCTGCCTCTGCTTAATGGGGCAGGTTTTTCCATATGAACCAAGATCCTATTCATTCTTGTTGAAATGCTTCACTAGGATGAAGAAACCGGTACTGCTTACCTGTTTACGAATGTTCATAAACCGTTCTATAATGAGTGGCAATGTCTTTACAGCAAGCAAGCGAGTAAGCGAAGGCTTGCTTAGATTTAATAGAAAACGCTTTCCTTATAGCAAAAGGTGGCAGCATACGAATGATTAAGCTTTCTTCCCTCTCGCAGAGAATGAATGATGTCCGCATAAAGAACAAGCTCATTCTTACTTTTATACTGGTGGCGTGTGTCCCGGTGCTCGTGGTGGGGCTTCTGCTGACGGCAGCTTACCGACAGAACGTACTCGATCAAGCGACGGAGCAGACGCTCAATAACGTGGAGAAGATTAAGAAACAGACGCTGGATACGATCCGCATGCCGATTGAAATATCGGAGAAGCTGCTCGTGGACAGCAGATTGACACAAGTCGTGAATACGCAGTATGAGACGACATTTGAGGTTACCAAGGCGTTATGGGATTATAGGGACTTCAAAGATTATATGCGATTGTACAGCGAAATTTATAACATCCGCTTTTATACAACAAATAAGACTCTGCTCAACAATTGGGAGTTTATTAACATTAATGATGAGGTCAGCTTATCCTCATGGTATGTAGAAGCGATTCAGGAGGATGGCATCCACTGGATCTATGCACCGGATGAGACGAAGAGCAATAATAAATATCTTAGCCTCGTGCGCAAAATTTCCTTCCCATCTTATCGAACGAGCGGCGTGCTCGTTATTGCAATCAATCAGGACGAGCTTAATGCTATATTGAGCCAAGAGCCTTTCGATACGATGATCTTCGACGAAGGCGGCAATATTATTGCAGCCAGCCAGACGGATCGTGTCGGTCTTAACATAGCAGATATTGATTTCGCGAATGAGCTGACGCACAAGCCTGCAGGAACGTATGAGTTCGACTACGAAGGCGAGCGTTCCAAAATCATCATTGAAGAGCTGCAGCCGGCAGCTAGCCGCAATAGCCTTCGAGTTGTATCCGTGTTCACGATTGATAGCATCGTAAGCGAAGCTAATCGAATTAGCAGGCTGGGCCTTACGGTAATTGGCTTAGCGCTAATTATTGCATGTGTGCTTATCTATATTTTCTCCGGCATATTGGCTAAGAGAATGCTCTTGCTGAACAAAGACTTGAACAGAGTGTCTCGAGGAGATCTTCATGTCATCTCCACAATTAAAGGCAATGATGAGATCGGCATGCTATCAAGGCAGTTCAACAACATGGTGAACAATATTCGAGCTCTGATGGATGAGGTGTCGGAGTCCCAAAGGGTACAAGGCCAGCTCCAGCTGCGGCAGAAAGAAATTAAGTTGAAAATGATGGCAAGCCAGATTAATCCGCATTTCATCTTCAACGCACTTGAATCGATTCGGATGAAGGCACATGTTAATGGACAGACAGAGATCGCTTCGGTCGTCCGAATGCTGGGCAAGATGATCCGTCGCAATCTGGAGATCGGGGCACGCCAAATTCCGCTTAAGGAAGAGCTCGAAATTATACGCTGTTATCTGGAAATTCAGCAGTTCCGCTATGGGAATGAACGCCTGACCTTCGATATGCAATTGAGCCCGGCGGCACAGCTGATTGAAATTCCTCCGCTCATTATACAGCCTCTGGTTGAGAATGCTGTGGTGCATGGTCTCGAGAATATCGGGGAGGGCGGCAGGGTGTCCGTTACAACAGAATTCGCCGGTAATTGGCTATTCGTTGAGGTGTCCGATAACGGTGTTGGTATCGAGCCTAATAAGCTAATTGAAATACTGAAGTCATTGGATGATATGGAGGAAGAAGAGCAATATCGCATTGGACTTCGTAATGTTCATCAGCGGCTGGTAATGCTCTATGGCGAGGCTTGTGGACTCCTCATCGAGAGTGGTCCAGAGGGCATTGGGACGACGATATCATTCCGAATACCAGGGGGAGGATTGTAGGATGCATAAGCTGTTAATAGTAGATGATGAGCCGATGATCCGGGAAGGGCTGAAATCGATCATTGATTGGAACAGTCTAGGCTTCGAGTGGGTAGGCGAGGCGGCTAACGGGATCGATGCGATAGCTCAGCACGAAGCTCTGGCTCCAGATCTGATCTTAATGGATATAAGAATGCCCGGTATGGATGGGATGCAGGTTATTGAGGAAATTCGAAAAAGAGACGCTAGGTGCCACTTTCTGATTCTAAGCGGCTACGCTGATTTCTCTTATGCCAAGCAAGCTATTGTACATGGTGTAGATGGTTATATTCTGAAGCCTATCGATGATGATGAGCTGTATGAGTATGCACAGCGAATCAGTACGATCATTAATAAGCAATTCGTACAAGAGCTTAGCCAAGGGCAGACGAATGCGCTGCGCCGTGAAGAGCTGCTGCAGACGGTTATGCTGGATGGGAATAATGAAGCCGAGCTAGCGGAATTGAATGGGCTGCTGGGGGAATCGATCAAAACCTATCAGCTGCTGCTTATCCAGTGGTCTCTTGCAGATGAGCAGCATACTGCCGCCATATCCGAAGCGAAGCGCAAGCTGACCGAATCCGTTGAGGATGGCTGTATCGGATGGACGTTCAGCTATTCCACATATACCGCTGTGCTGCTGAAGGATTATTTGGTTCAGAGTGGCTCGCGTGAACTATTGAAGCAATGGCTGGAGCAAGCGGCTCAGCCGGACTTAACCTTTACAGCTGTGGCGGGAGAGTCTGTCCGCCTTCTAGCTGATCTGCCGCATAGCTTCGAGACGGCGGTCGGGAGCATGAAGTACAGCTTCATGCTGACTCCTGGTGAGATTCATCTGGGCTCTAGGGAATCCTCTGATAGCGATGACGAGCATGCTGACGTGACGAGAGAGTCGACGATAGAGGAGCTTGCGCAGAAGCTATTCTATACGCTGGATATCGGCAGTCAGGAGGGCGTGCAGCAGACGCTCCAAGCAGCAGGGACGCAGATATGCAAGCATAACCGTTCGGAGCAGCGGATTAAGATGAGCTTCGCCCAGATGCTGACCATCGTTATTAACAAGCTGACCGCTGTTCACGTACAGCTGTCGGTGCAGGATGAGCTTCGAATGATTACTGACCTATACAAACAGACCCATTACGGCGATATGATGCTGCACTTGAGCGAGCGCTTGTCGCAGCTGGCATTCCGGCTTGGCAATTCCAGCAATGTGACGGTCATCAAGCAAATGACCGATTTCATTGAGCGTCATTATGCGGAGAATTTGAAGCTGGAGACGTTAGCTGAGCTGTTCAACTATAACAGCGGCTATTTGGGCAAGATGTTCAAAAATTTCACAGGCGAGCATTTCAATACGTATCTCGATCAGGTTAGGATTCAGCATGCGATTGAGCTGCTGCAGCAGGGTCTCAAGGTGCATCAGGTGTCCGAGCTGGTCGGTTATGCGAATGTGGATTACTTCCATAGCAAATTCAAGAAGTACAAAGGCTTATCCCCGTCCTCCTTCAAAGGAATCATGAAGTCAGGCAGCAAGCACAATCCGGTCAAATAAAGAAAAACATAGAATAATTAGGTTGAGAATGCGGTATTTGCACGAGCGTGGACGTGCGGATACCGTATTTTTTGTAGAAAAATCATATGAAAAATAGCTACTGGCGGCTACCGCATATTTTTATATGATTTTAGGTGGAATTTGTCGGGTGCCATTATGTAAGCGCTATCGTTATTATTAACCTATAAGAAAAACAAAGAGAGAGAAGTAGCCAGTATTCGGGCGTGATTGAGGAGGAGCAGGAATGAAATCTACGACAACAGAGGCTCTAGCTCAGACAGAGAGAGCAGGGAAGGTTAAAAAGCGGTTCTGGTATACCGTGCTTCAGCAAAAATACTTATACCTTATGTCCCTTCCTTTTATTATTTGGATTTTTGTATTTAGCTATGTTCCGATCTGGGGCTGGTTAATGGCCTTCCAGAATTATAAGCCTTCCAAGTCCATTATCGATCAGAAATGGGTAGGCCTGAAAAACTTCATCGAACTGTTCCAAGATGAGCGATTCTATCTCGTTCTTCGCAATACGCTCGGCATGAGCATAATGGGACTTATCGTAAGCTTCACCGTTCCCATTATTTTCGCCTTGCTATTGAATGAAATTAGAGGCAGTCTATTCAAGCGCTCTATCCAGACGATCTCTTATCTGCCTCACTTCGTATCATGGGTCGTCGTAGCCGGGCTAGTGACGAAGATGCTATCGACTGATGGCGGTGCTGTGAACCAGCTGCTTATGTCTCTTCATCTCATCGACCAGCCGATTCAGTTCTTGGCTAAGGGAGAATACTTCTGGGGAATCGTAACCGCTTCGGATATGTGGAAGGAAACAGGCTGGAACTCGATTATTTTCCTAGCAGCAATGGCGGGTATTGATCAAGAGCAGTACGAGGCTGCTACAGTAGACGGTGCCGGCAGATTCCGCAAAATGTGGAATATTACCCTTCCAGGCATCCGCACCACCTTCATGGTTCTGCTTATATTGTCTATCGGTCACTTGATCGGCATCGGCTATGAGAAACAGCTCTTGCTCGGCAACCCGCTAGTCAAGGATTACTCCGAGGTACTCGAATTGTATGCGCTCAACTACGGCATCAATCTAAGCCGGTATTCCTATGGAACGGCAATCGGCATATTCAACTCGGTTGTCAGCATTGTCCTGGTATTCTCGGCGAACTTCATCTACAAGCGAGTGACTAAAGAGTCGGTCATATAGGAGGATCAGCGTATGCAAGGTATGACACATAGAAACACATCCGATAAAATATTCGATGTTGCCGTATATGTATTAATGACAATCGTAGGTATCGTAACCCTATATCCATTTCTCAACGTATTGGCTATTTCGTTCAATCAATCCATGGATACGGTAAAAGGCGGCATTACCATATTTCCTAGGGAATTCACCTTACAGAACTATGCTGAGATTTTTCGATACGAGAGCCTGCTGACAGGCTTTAAGAACTCCGTGCTCCGTACGCTCTTAGGAACGGCAGTTGGCGTTGTATCCTCCGCGATGGTAGCGTTCGTGCTTAGTCGCAGAGATTTTCAGGCGAGAAAATGGATGTCGGTAATGTTCGCCATGACGATGTACTTCTCCGGTGGCTTGATTCCCGCTTACATGCTCATTCGCAATCTGGAGCTGATCGGAACATTCTGGGTATACATCATTCCGGGATTGCTAAGTGTATGGAATGTATTCGTTATCCGCTCTTACATTGACGGCCTGCCAATCGCCTTGCAGGAATCGGCTAAGATTGATGGAGCGAATGATTGGACGATCTTCTGGCGAGTTATTCTTCCACTCTGTCAGCCGGTACTCGCAACTATCGCCTTGTTCATTGCAGTCGGACAATGGAATGCATGGTTCGATACGTATCTATACAACTCCGGTCATCCGGAGAACACAACGCTTCAATATGAATTGATGAAGGTGCTTCAATCGACACAATCAAGCTCCAACTATCGTGATCCTAATGCGCAAGCATCGATGGCTTCGGTATCACCGGAATCGATTCGAATGGCTATCACTATTGTTGTTACGGTACCTATTCTTCTAGTGTATCCGTTCTTGCAGAAGTATTTTGTCAAAGGGATGACGTTAGGTGCGGTGAAGAGCTAGTTCTGCTATGGTAGCAACAGGATTTCCTGTTCTATATATTGTTCATTTATAAATAAGGGGAGGCAAACAGCAATGAAAAGAAAGAAAACAGCGTGGGCAGGCCTGTTAGTCGCACTAGTAATGCTGGTATCTGCTTGTGGCAATTCGAACAATAACAACGCTAACACAGGTTCTACGAATACCGGAGACGGAGCGCTAGAGCCGATGACAATCAAGATGGTTTCTGGTGATGTTAACACATCTTGGGATGATATGCAGAGTGATATCGGCAAGCTCATTCAAGAGAAGACAGGAATCACGTTGAAACAGGAGTTCCCAGTTGGCGGTGGCGATCAGGATTTATTCGCTCTTATGGTCGCAAGTGATGAGTACCCAGATATCGTTATGGCAAAAGGCAATGTAAGCAAGCTGGTTGATGCTGGCGCGATGCTTGACCTGACTGATCTGATTGAAGAGCATGCACCTAACCTGAAAAAGGTCTATGGGGAATATATGAACCGTCTGAAGTGGAGCAACGACGATGAAGCAATCTACGTGCTTCCTACTGATGGCGTAGGACAGAAGTATTTTGAAGCAGGGGGCGGCTTCCAGCTTCAGCATCAAGTGCTTGAAGAGCTAGGCTATCCAGAGATCAAAACCGTTCAAGATTATGAAGATGCAATCAAAGCTTATATTGCGAAGCACCCTACTACGGAAGACGGCCAACCGACAATCGGTATGTCGCTTAATGGCGGCGAATGGCAAATTCTAATCTCTGTTACGAACCCGGCTTTCTATGCAACAGGCGCACCGGATGACGGAGAATTCTTCATCAATCAAGAATCCTATGAGACAATCATGCATTACCAGCGTCCGGAAGAGAAAGAGTATTTCCGTTGGTTGAACCATATGAACGATATTGGCTTGCTGGACAAAGAAAGCTTCGTTCAGAAATATGACCAATACAAAGCGAAAATCGCTACTGGGCGTGTACTAGGCTTAGTCGATCAGAAGTGGGATTATGAAGAAGCAGAGAATACGCTCAAAAATGATGGCAAAATCAATCAAACCTATGCACGCTTCCCTGTTACGATGGATGAGAGCATCAAGGATCATTCCTTCCAAGGTACAGGCTTCCTGGCAGGCTGGGGCGTAGGCATTACCAAAGATGCCAAAGATCCAGTGCGCATCATCAAATTCCTGGACTACCTGGCTTCTGATGAAGGTCAAGTGCTTCGCAACTGGGGTATTGAAGGTGTTCACTATGATGTAGTAGACGGCAAACGTGTACTGAAGCAAGAATTCCTGGATATGAAGACGAATGATGGCAACAAATTCAAGAAAACGACTGGTATTGGCAACTATGACCTGTCCGCTCGTTACGGCGATGGCGTTCAAGATTCTACGGGTAACTACTACACGCTGAACTATCCTGAAGCGATTGTAGCGAACTACACCGAAGCGGATTTGAAAACGTTGAAGGAGTACGGCGCGACAACGTATAAGGACTTGTGGCCGGCAGATGATGAGTTCCCAGAGCGTGCATATGGAGCAGCTTGGAACATTGCATTCGAGACAGGCTCAGAAGCTAACGTTATTTTCCAAAAAACGCAAGATATAATGAAGAAACGCGTTCCTGAAGCGATTCTGGCGAAGCCAGCTGACTTCGATAAAGTATGGGATGCCTTCATGAATGACCTGGACAAAGCTGGTGTTGCGAAGCTTAATGCTGAATACACACAAATGGTGAAAGACAGAGTTGAGCTTTGGTCTAAATAAGTTATACAGGGGAGAGCTCATACCAATGAGCTCTTTGCTTGCGTTATATACCGCTTGTGCCTGCGCTGAGTTATTCAGGAAAGCAAGCCTTTGGACAATCTCCATCTAGCTGGGGACCTGCATATACTTTAGATATAAGCCTATGCGGGAGGAATCCGAAGATGAGCAGTAGAGCGCTACGCCGTAGAACGAGTCCACTGTTAGTGCTGGTCCTATTCGTTCTTCTTATTGTTTTATTGGTTATTTGTATACGGTAAAGATATAGCTGTCCTATTAACAAGCTGCCGCTGGCGATAAGCCGGTGCAGCTTGTTTGTCGTATGGCAATACGCGTAACGCAATCCAGTGCTCATACATAACAATCTCTGTTATTACAAATAATGAATAGGATGGCAATACACTCATGAATCAGCGCTCAACGACTTAGGTTTCAAGGAGGAGATCATACTGGCAGCAAACACTGGAAGCAACAAATACAAGAAAATGTCGATGTCTTCCAAGGAATATCAGACCTTTGCCAAGACACGCGAGCCTTCACGCTCTATATTCGCCAATTGCATCAAAGCTTTCGTCGTTGGCGGCGGCATATGCGTGCTTGGACAAGCCATTCAACAAATGTTCATCCATCTCATGGACATGAAGCCTGAGGATGCTAGCAATCCAACCGTGGCTGTACTTATTCTCATATCGGTAATACTGACCAGCCTGGGCGTGTATGACAAAATAGCCCAGTGGGCTGGAGCTGGCACAGCGGTGCCTGTTACCGGCTTCGCGAACTCGATGTGCTCTGCAGCACTGGAGCATCGGAGCGAAGGACTTGTTCTTGGCGTTGGAGCGAACATGTTCAAGCTGGCAGGCTCTGTAATCGTGTTCGGTACGGTTGCTGCTTTCTTCGTAGGCATTGCCCATCTCATATTCGGAACAGCTGGGGGACACTGATATGCTGCGGGGAAAACAAACATGGTGGTTTGAGAATCGTCCAGTTATTATTGGCGCGGCAACGGTTGTCGGACCTGACGAAGGTGACGGGCCGCTTGCTGCCGATTTCGACCTCGTGCATCCTGAGCTTGATATGCAGCAGAAAACCTGGGAGAAAGCAGAGCGCCTGCTGCTGGAGCAAGCCTCGGAATTTGCCGTGCAGAATGCCCGAATTGAGAAGGATCAGCTGCAGTTCTATGTTGGCGGAGACTTGATGAATCAGATCATCAGCAATAGCTTCGCAGCAAGAGCGCTTGGCGTGCCTTATCTCGGCGTCTTCGGAGCATGCTCGACCTCGATGGAATCATTGGCGCTTGCTTCTCTTATCGTCAATTCCAAACAGGCGGATTATGTTCTTGCGGGGACCTGCAGTCATAACTGTACGGCTGAGAAGCAATTCCGCTATCCAACCGAATATGGCTCCCAGAAGCCGCCGACAGCCCAATATACGGTAACGGGAGCGGGAGCAGCTATAGTGTCAGGGCAAGGCGACGGGCCGGTCGTGGAGTGTGCAACAATTGGGAAGGTTATCGATCTGGGTATTAAGGACCCATTCAATATGGGAGCGGCTATGGCTCCTGCTGCTGTGAATACGATACAAGCGCATTTCGAGGATACGGGGCGGTCGCCGAAGGATTATGATCTCATCGTTACCGGTGATTTGGCTGGAGTAGGCCATCCGCTCGCGACGGAGCTGCTGCTTCGGGATGGCGTGCCGATGAACGATACGATATTCAAGGATTGCGGGCTTATGGTCTACGATGTGAAGAACCAGAAGGTACAGGCGGGCGGGAGCGGCTGCGGCTGTTCAGCAGTCGTGACATACGGTCATCTGCTGAAGAAGATCATCAGAGGTGAGCTTGATCGTATTCTGGTCGTGGCGACAGGTGCGCTTCTGTCTCCCATCTCCTTCCAGCAAGGAGAAAGCATTCCTGGCATCGCACATGCGGTTGCCATTAGTAACGGAAAGGATTGATGGAGTAATGCAGTTTCTGTGGGCTTTTCTGGTCGGGGGAGCTATATGCGTAGTCGGCCAAATTATGTTCGATGTATTCAAGCTTACACCCGCTCATACAATGGCAACACTCGTCGTTGTAGGGGCCGTTGTTGATGGTATTGGGCTCTATGATCCCTTAGTTAAATTCGCTGGCGCTGGTGCTACTGTCCCCATCACGAGCTTCGGTAATGCTCTTGTGCATGGTGCTCTAACCGAGCTGAATGAGCAAGGCTGGATTGGAGTTATTTCTGGAATATTCAAGGTTACAAGCTCCGGCATCTCGGCAGCGATCATATTCTCCTTCTTGGCAGCGCTCGTTATTAGGCCGAAAGGGTAGTGAAATAGCAATTGGAGGATCCTGTGAGATCCTCCAATTTTTTTTGGCATATCATTTATTTGTGTAACTTCATTAAACTACTGTAAAATAGTTCTAAATAAGTGGTTATCAAGCTCATTCCTATTATTCCACAGGAGGTATTGCACATGGAAACTAGACTTGTAGATATGCAATTATGTTCTTCTATTATTAGCAGCTTGAATGGTTGTATCCTGGGGAAGCAAGAGGAAATTGAACGGCTCATGATTGCCGTAATAGGAGGGGGACATGTTCTGCTTGAGGATGTTCCCGGTACCGGTAAAACCCAATTAGTCAAAGCATTGGCCAAAGCAATCGGAGGACAGTTCAGACGGATTCAATGTAATCCTGACCTGCTCCCGACTGATATAACGGGTGTCTCTATCTATCATCCCAAGCAAGAAACCTTCTTGTTCCGCCCAGGTCCTGTCATGACTAACGTATTGCTGGCGGATGAGATCAACCGGGCGACGACGAAGACACAGTCTGCGCTGCTAGAGGCAATGGAGGAAGGCCATGTGACGGTTGACGGCGATACTTATTTGCTGCCCGAGCCGTTCATTCTGCTTGCTACGCAGAATCCGATTGATTTCGAAGGAACTTATCTGCTTCCGGAGGCTCAACTCGATCGATTCATGATGAAGCTGTCCCTTGGCTATCCGAATGAAGAGGATGAGCATCGTATGATCACCTCTACTGCCGGAATTCATCCTTCTGATCGAATGGAGCAAATCTCGCAGATTGAGGACATCATACGTATTCAGCAGCAGGTATTGGCGGTTCATATGGATGAGGCAGTCGGCAAGTATTTGATCAGTATGGTTAGAGCAACAAGAGAGCATGCAAGCATACAGCTTGGTGCGAGCCCTCGTGCGGCCATTGCGCTCATGAGAGCGGCCAAAGCGAGCGCTTATTTGGACCAGCGGACGTTCGTCACACCTGACGATATTAAGAAGCTTGCTCCTTATGTGCTGTCTCATAGGCTGCTGCTTCATACCGATGCTAGAATGAATGGATTACGCGCGGAGGACATCATAGCACAGGTGCTGGAACAGACGAAAGTACCGGTTAGACTGGAGCGCTAATGCGATGGTCAAGAAAAAAACAGCTTGGACGCGTTGGAGGCTCATAGCCCTTATTTACGCGGTTTCTCTTTTCTACTTCTTGTTCCAAGGCGGCAAGACGGCATTCATGCTATTCATGATCTTAAATTTGCTTTTAGTTTATTTACTTCTTGGACGTTGGAGCGGGATCGGCAGGGTCAGCGGCTCACGCTTCTACAAACAACAAGGTGCGGAGCATTCTTTGACTGCAGGAAGCTCAGTTGAAGTACAGCTATCGGTAAAAGTGCCAGGCTATTATCCTATTCCCTATGTACTTGTTAGAGATCGCTTGTATCGACATAATGGACAGACGCTGGAGTTCGAATCCTCCTTCGTTCCGAACTGGAAGCGAGTGGGAGAGATTATGTATCAGACACCGCCGCTGCAACGGGGAGAATATCGGTTCAGAGCGACGGAATGTTTGGCGCATGATGTATTCGGGCTATTCGAGCATTCGGGCCAGTTCGGCTCGGAGGCTGTGTTCAGCGTGCTTCCGCAGACGGTGCCGCTGCGTCAATGGCATGGCATGCAGCGAGGAATTCGCGGGCCGTTCTCGCACGCGATCGCTTCTCGCTCAGCGAAGGAAACGACACAGTTAAATGGCGTTCGCGAATATTTGTATGGTGATCGACTCTCCCGTATCCACTGGAATGCGACAGCGAAGACAGGCGACTGGAAATCGAAGGCGTTCGAGCGGGAATCGCTCCCTCGTACGGTTATTATTTTAGACAGATATGCCAAGGATTATCCTGCTCCCGCATCGGATCGCTTCGAGGTAGCTGTATCAGCGGCCGCATCGCTATTCGATAACGGTCTCAAGGGAGATACCGCTATGGGATTAGTATCGATCGGAGAGAAGATGTCCGTTATTTCACCGAAATCAGGCAGTGAGCAGCGTAACCGTATTATGAAGCATCTGACTTACGTGGATGCAGACGCTCCGTATTCGCTGTACAAATCACTGCTGTCTTCCGATGCCTTGCTAGAGTCAGGGTCATTCGCTGTCGTGATCTCTGCTGTTAGCGGCAAGGAAGCGATACGATCTATGGAGTGGCTGTCTCGCAAAGGCTTGACGCCTTGCTTGCTTCATATTGCTAAGTCCACAGGACAAGAGGCTGCGGATGATGGCTGGCGAAAGCTGCTGCGAAGCCGTGGCTGGCCTGTATTCACCATTAAGCAGCTGCAAGAGCTGCCGGCCGTTCTGGAAGGAGGCGGAGGCGCATGAATAGCTTAACGCTCTCGCTGCGTCAATTGGGGCGCCACTTTGCACGAAACTGGTACACGAAGCTAACACAATTATTCATCGGGTTGATGCTGATTCATACGATCACGGTCTTCGAAGGCTATTGGTGGGAGGAGACCTTTGTTATCGCAGTAGGAACGCTGCTGCTTGCGATAGCGGTAGACATCCTGATGCCTGTACGAAGCCGAGCTCTAAGAATGGCTGTGCAGCTTATCTTGGCGATAGCTGTAACCATTCGCTACGCAGGGATTAAGAAGCTGCTTGGCAATCCCGAGGGAGCCCGTGAGTGGGTGGCATGGGTATGGGAGCATGCGGTTCAGCTTAGCCCTTTTATATGGATCAGCCTAGCTTTGCTCGTTATTTATTTGCTGTTCAGCCTATGGATTAAGAATAGGAGTCATCTATTCGGGTTTATTGGAACGAATCTGATCGTACTTACGATAGCGGATTCTTTTACTCCCGTGTGGCTGTGGGATGAAGTAGCCTGGATCGTCTTCCTGGGGCTGCTGTGGCTAGTGGCTGCTCATTTACATAAGCTGGAACGCGAGCATCCAGGAAGCTGGGAGGAGCTGGTGGAGTATCCGCTTCAGCTGCTGCTTCCGGTTGCTATTGTCCTAACGCTATTGATGACAGTTGGTCTGTTAATGCCTTCAGTTAAACCGCTGCTCCAGGATCCTTATACCGTATGGCGGGAATCCAAAGGAGAGAGTGTTGATGTATTTCTCGGAGATAAGGGAGCCAGCAATTCTTCTGCCTCCAGTAATTCGGATACCAGCTCGGGGTACGGACGTGATGACAGCACGCTTGGCGGAGGCTTCAATTATGATTATTCTCCCGTTATGACGATTACGACGAGTCATAAGAGCTACTGGCGCGGAGAAACGAAAAATTTGTACGATGGTCAAGGCTGGACAGCCGGTGAGACGAATGTAGAGCAGAATTCCTTAGCAGGCATTCAGAAGGATGAAGTTCTCCCTGCACTCGATGAGCGCAATCTGGCTGAGCTCACACAGGTCAAGCAGACGGTCAGGATGATTCGCAAAGACAAATATCCAGTCCTATTCGCTGCTGCTCCTCTTTCTCAGATACACTGGATTAATAATCCGGAGCTGCCGCTGCCAAGAGGCCTGATGTGGCAGCCTAAAGTATGGGAGCTCCGATGGCTGGACTGGTCAATGAGTGATTTCCCTGAAGCCTATTCTGTTACTTCAGAAGTGACGGTTCTGGATGAAGCGGGGCTCCGCAGTACAAGCGCGGGCTGGCAAGACAAGTCCCGTAATCAAGAGTATACCGCGCTTCCTACTGATCTTCCGGAGCGTGTAAGACAATTAGCGGAAGAAATAACGGCTGCGGGAACTAATGATTACGATAGAGCGAAGTTGATTGAAACTTATCTTCGGTTGAACTTCACGTATACGAATAAACCGGATATGAGTAAGCTCAGCGGTTCAAGCAAGGATTTCGTGGATCAATTCCTGTTCGAGCTGCAGGAAGGCTATTGTGATTATTTCTCTACTGCGATGGCTGTTATGTCCAGGGCAATTGGCTTGCCGGCTAGATGGGTCAAAGGCTTTGCTCCAGGAGCTCTGCCAGTATCTGAATTTGTACCACCAATGGGGAATCCAATGGATGAGGTCGATATGAATCCAGATGGCGAAGGCACCTATACGGTAAGAAACTCGGATGCCCATTCCTGGGTTGAAATTTATTTTGAAGGCTATGGCTGGATTTCGTTCGAAGCTACAGCTGGTTTCTCTTTCCCTTATACCATCGCTGAAGCTGAGGCTCAGCCGCTTCCTTCGATTGCGCCTGATACAGATGAGGCTGAAGTGAACACGGTTGCTAAGAGTGATTCATCGATGAGAGTGGGACTGTGGAGCGGTTTGTCTCTACTGCTTATCGCAATAGTAGGTTTGTTAATTGTTCGCAGAAAAGCTATGGCTGCAAGCTGGAAAAAATTCCGGTTCCGCTCTTATACGCCAGATGATCGAATCGTATGGGAAACGGAGCGATTGCTACGCAAATGCGGCAGGAAAGGGCTGGAGCGTGCTGAGCACGAGACGCTGCGAGAAGCCATATTCCGGTGGTCGAAGAGCCGGAAGCGCATGCAGGGTGAGTTCATTGAGGTGCTCGATGGGTTCGAGAAGGCCAAATACAGCCCGGTTCGTGCTACAGAGGATGATGCGGAGCGTTTTGTTCTGAAGGTAAAAGCAATTACGGAGCAATTATAGGTTACTATTAGTAAATAGGAAAAGCAGAGGAGCCCTTAATGATGCGTGGCATCGTTAGGGGCCTTATGCTGTGCATGACTGGCGTGCTGCTAAGTTTTGCTGTCGGCCGCTGGAGGGGCTTATAATAGGGGGATTGTTCCTAATCTTCCTGTTTGCTTAGTATTTTTTGCAACAAAATCGTTTTGTATGTTATAGTTTCGTAAGATAGCAGGAGAAAGCAAAGGGGTCAAACGCTTATGTTCGAGAGGCTGTTGCCGCACATGCGTGTGAATACGGTTTATGATATTCAATTAGACGAGCTTCATGAGAGAGGCGTCCGTGGTATTATTACGGATCTTGACAATACACTCGTAGGGGCACGGGAGGCTCTAGCCACACCTGAGCTTGTGAAATGGTTGGATCATGTTCGCGACCGTGGATTCAGGGTCGTTATCGTATCGAATAATAATGAGACAAGAGTGTCTCGGTTCGCTGTTCCGCTTAACATTCCATTTATTCATGCCGCGCGCAAACCGGCGAATAAATCGTTTAATAAAGCGCTTAGCGTGTTGGGTTTACCCGCTGAACAGACCGTCGTGCTTGGTGATCAGATGCTGACGGATGTGCTCGGTGGGAATCGGATGGGACTGTATACGATTCTTGTAAGGCCAATTGCTCCTGCTGATGAAGGAATCATGACCCGTGTCAATCGGCGGATAGAACGGTTCGTTTTGTCGCGGTTACGGAAGAAAGGGTTATGGTATGAGGAGGAGACCAAGTGAAAGAAGAGCAGCATAGTCAGATTGCATTAGCATGTGCAGGCTGCGGAATACGGCTGCAATCAGAGCGCCAGGAGGACCCGGGATATTTGCCAGAAACGGCATTGAAGCGTGATCCGGTCATTTGCCAGCGCTGCTTCCGTATTCGTAATTATAATGAAGCGTCATCTGTAGCTGTCGATCAGGATGACTTCCTGCGATTGCTCGGAAGTATTGGAACAACCGACAGCTTAGTTGTCCATATTGTCGATTTGTATGACTTCGAAGGCAGCTTAATTTCCGGATTGCAGCGCTTTGTAGGCAATAATCCGGTTCTGCTGGTCGTCAATAAAGTCGATCTGCTGCCGAAGTCGATGAACCTGAATCGCATTCGTAACTGGGTACAGAAGCAAGCGAAAGCCGAAGGACTGCGCACGCTTGATATCGTGCTGTGCAGCGCCAAACGGAATATCGGCTTCGAGCATTTCCTGGAAGCTCTGGAGCGTCATCGCAATGGGCGGGATGTGTACGTTGTTGGCGCAACGAATGTCGGCAAGTCAACGCTGATTAACCGACTCATTCGCGATTACAGCGATATGGAGCGTGAGCTCACGACTTCCCGTTATCCGGGAACGACGCTCGATGCGGTTCATATTCCACTTGATGACGGCAAGTCCATCATCGACACGCCGGGTATTGTCTACACGACCCGAATGACAGAGATCGTTCCGCGCGGGTTCCTACAAACACTGCTGCCGGACAAGCCGATTAAGCCGCTCGTGTATCAATTGAATGACAAGCAGACCTTATTCATCGGCAGTCTGGTAAGGTTCGACTTCCTGGAGGGCGAGCGTCAATCTTTCACGCTGTATATATCGAATGCGCTTAATGTGCATCGGACGAAGCTGGAACGGGCAGATGAGCTGTATGAGGAGCATCGCGGCGAGCTGTTAGGTGCGCCGACACGTGCTGAACTTGAAGATATGCCTGCATGGACACGTCATTCACTGCGTGTGCCTCGCGGGACGAATAAAGACGTATTCGTATCTGGACTCGGTTGGATTCAAGTAAACGGCACTTCTGGTGCTACGCTTGATTTGTATGCGCCTAAGGGAATTAAGGTGCTGCTGCGTGATTCACTTATTTAACAGAGAGGGGAAGAGCATGTGATGCAGTCTGGGCTACTGACAGAACCTGAAGGGAATCGGATTGACAGTCATACTGTTCTGTATGGTGTCATCGGCGATCCGATTCGCCATTCGAAGTCCCCAATCATGATGAACCGAGCTTTTCGTGAGACGAAATTGAACGGCGTATACATGGCATTTCATGTGGTGCCAGACAAGCTTGCTCATTTTGTAGACGGCATCCGGGCTATGGGTATCAGAGGCGTTAATGTGACGATTCCTCATAAGCTGGATATTATGAAGGTTTTGGATGATATTGATCCAAGTGCGAAGGTCATTGGGGCAGTCAATACAATCGTTAACCATAATGGCCGCCTTATTGGCTATAATACGGACGGTATTGGCTATGTCCGTTCTTTGAAGGAAGAGGTTGAGCCTGATCTGAGCGGCAAACGCATTGTAGTGATTGGAGCTGGAGGCGCTTCCCGAGGTATCGTGTTCGCATTAACGAGTGAACAGCCAGCTAGCATCGTCGTAGCTAATCGTTCGGTAGAGCGGGCAGAGGAGCTGGTAAGCTCATTCGGCGGATTAACGGATATGAGTGCGATTACGAATGATGGATTGCAA
Source organism: Paenibacillus xinjiangensis (assembly GCF_059686975.1). Lineage (NCBI taxonomy): Bacteria > Bacillati > Bacillota > Bacilli > Caryophanales > Paenibacillaceae > Paenibacillus > Paenibacillus xinjiangensis. The sequence goes on from NZ_JCAALS010000016.1 coordinate 128,465, forward strand.
GAGGCTTGCCGTGATGCTGATATCGTGATTAACACGACCTCGGTCGGCATGCATCCCCATATGGATGCGAGTCCGATTGATGCGAGCTGGCTGAAGCCAGGAGCAGTAGCGAGCGATCTGATCTATAATCCGCTCCATACGAAGTTTCTGCAGGATGCAGAGCGGGGAGGCTGCCGCATTCATGGCGGTCTCGGTATGTTCATCTATCAAGGTGCATACGCATTCGAATATTGGACGGGGCAGTCTGCGCCGGTCTCTGCAATGAGAGAGACGGTATTGGCTTCACTGCAAGCTTAATAGGGATGACTGAATAAGCAAGACACTTATATAGGATGAAAGAAGGAACACAGCTATGCTAACAGGCAAACAAAAGCGGCACCTGCGTGCTTTGGCGCATCATTTGCAGCCGATCTTCCAAGTGGGCAAGGGCGGCACGAATGATCAACTGATTCGCCACATTAATGAGGCTATTGAAGTGCGTGAGCTGATGAAGATATCAGTTCTCAACAATTGTATTGAAGATCCAAGGGAAATTGGAGCTGAGCTGGCTGCTGGTGCGGAGGCTGAGCTTGTGCAAGTGATCGGCAAAACAATCGTACTGTACAAACAATCGAGCGATGAGAAATACAGAAATATTGAACTGCCTAAGCCGTCTAGAAAATAGAGGTTCGGACTGGAAAGGAGGAGGCTGGAAGCAATGCTTAAAGTCGGCATCATGGGCGGAACCTTCGATCCGATTCATATCGGACATCTTATTGCTGCAGAGACTGCTCGCGACCGATGCCAATTGGACGAGGTATGGTTCATTCCTTCTTTTCTTCCTCCCCTTAAGGATAGCGAGCCAGGAGTGAATAGTGATCTTCGGTTCCAGATGGTGCTGGAGTCGATAGATGGCCATGCCAGCTTCCGGGCGCTCGACATTGAGCTTACAAGGGGCGGAATGAGCTATTCGATCGACACGGCGCTTGAGCTTAAGCGGCAATATCCAGCTTATTCATTCTCTTACATTATCGGATCTGATCGAATTAATGATCTATCGCAGTGGCATCGTATAGAGGAGCTGTCCTCGCTTGTTCGATTCATCGGTCTAGAGCGCGAGGGTATACCCGTTGAGATTACCGAGCTGCCCTTGCTTATTAAGGAGCAGCTCGATATCGTTACAATGCCGCCGATTGGGATTTCTTCGACAGATATTCGGGATAACGTCCGCAACGGACGCTCCATACAATATCTAGTACCGGATTCCGTTCATCAGTTTATAAAGAGGAGAGGTCTTTATGAATCGTGAGCAGATGATTGAGTCTGTGCGAGCACAAATGCCCGAGCGACGCTGGCAGCATACCGTTGGAGTGATGGAGACTGCCGTGAGGCTGGCTGCTCGTTATGGCGAGGATCCCGTTCGTGCAGAGCTTGCAGCCATCCTGCATGATGTCGCTAAGTATTGGCAGACTAGCAGAATGGAGCAAATGATCCGTGAGCACCAGCTTGATGCAGCCTTGCTGCATTATGATAAAGAGCTGTGGCATGCAGAGGTCGGGGCTTGGGTAGCGGAGCATGAATATGGTGTGACGGATACGGGAGTGCTTGATGCCATCCGATTCCACACATCCGGCCGTAAGCAAATGACACTGCTGGACAAGGTTGTATGTCTGGCTGATTATATGGAGCCAGGACGAGATTTTCCAGGAGTAGATACCATTCGAGAGCTGAGTGAGATTAGCTTAGAGCAAGCACTGCTTGCCGGATTTGATTCAACGATTTCATTCTTATTGCAAAAAGGAAAACGGATTTTCCCGCTGACGATCGACGCGAGGAATGATCTGATTGAACAGCAAAATATAGGAGGCTGAGCTATGACCATACATTCAGAAGAATTGCTGCAAGTAACCGTTGCGGCTGCAGAAGATAAAAAGGCAATGCGTATTGTAGCGCTTAACTTGAAAGAGATTTCACTTGTAGCGGATTATTTCGTTATCTGCCATGGTAATTCAGATACACAGGTACAGGCGATTACGACTGAAATTCGCAAGCAGGCTGAACTGCGCGGAGCGAAAGTTCGCGGCATCGAGGGAATGGATTCTGCACGCTGGGTGCTGATCGATCTTGGAGATGTTATCGTACACGTATTCCACCGCGATGAGCGTGACTACTACAACATCGAGCGGCTCTGGTCCGACGCGAAGGTAGTGGAGTTCGCATGAGTTTTGTCGCCGGAACGATAGTAACATTGAAGGTGGCACGTGAGGTGTCGCCCTACGGTTATTTTTTGACAGACGGCGAAGCGGAGGTGCTCATGCACTATACCGAGCTGGTCGGGAAGAAGCCTAAGCTGAACGATGAGGTTGAGGTATTCCTGTTCTTCGATACAGAGGATCGAATATCGGCAACGATGAAGCGGCCCTCTCTCATACTTGGTGAGATGGCGCGTCTCAAGGTTGCTGATGTCCATCCGCGTCTTGGCTGTTTTCTAGAATTCGGACTCGGTCGTCATTTGCTGCTGCCTCTATCGGAGCTGCCGGAGAAGGTCGAGTACCGGCCGCTGCCTGGTGATGAGGTTCACATTGTGCTCGGGCATGATAAGGCTGGCCGACTGCTAGCTAGACTCGCTGGCGAGGACGAGCTCGGACCGCTTGTCTTCCCTGCTCCGGAAGCATGGCGCAACCAGTGGGTCGAAGGCTGGGTAACGAAGACGCTGCAGATGGGGTCCTTCGTGCTTATTGACGGTGGCGTAGTAGGCTTCGGTGTGTATGGGCTCATTCCTGGTATTGAGCGGACACGTGCGCTTAGACTTGGCGAACGTGTATCTTCACGCATTACTTTCATCCGTGAGGATGGACGAGTCAACCTGTCCATGGCGAAGCTCAAGCAAGAGGGCCGGTTGGAGGATGCTGATCGGCTTCTTGTCTTCATGAAGGAACGTCCAGGTGGCGGCATGCCTTATTCCGATGAAACGCCGGCCGATGTTATTAAGCAGAAATTCGAGATTAGCAAGTCGGCGTTCAAGCGGGCGCTTGGCAAGCTGATGCGGGACGGGCTCATCACTCAGAAGGGCAGCTGGACGTATCTGACAGAATCCTCTGCTGGGGACGAGAATGCTGCTGATCCAACTGAAGCATCGATTGCAGAAGCACCTTCAGCTGGATCAGAGGGCTAGCATGGACGCATACGGACAATTCGCTTCGGTATACGATCAGTTGATGGATGACATGCCTTATGAGGAATGGGTGCAGTTCGCATTAGCTTGCTGGGAACGTTACGGCAAGCCTGCAGCTGTAGCTGATCTGGGCTGCGGGACAGGAAGCGTTGCGATTCCGCTGGCGCTCTCCGGCCTTCAGGTATACGGTATTGATCTGTCTGACGATATGCTCACAGTAGCGAGCAGCAAATGGGAGGAATCGCCTCAGCATTCGCTCCGATCCGGCAATGGCTCTATTACATGGCTGCAGCAGGATATGCGCGAATGGGAGCTCGCAGAGCCGGTAGATGCGGTGATCTCTTTCTGTGACTGCATCAATTATTTGACCGAGGAAGAGGATGTCGAGGCCTCCTTCCGAGCTTCCTATAACGGATTAACGAGCGGAGGGCTGTTTCTATTCGATGTCCACTCCCCTGATGTGCTGCTTCGCTATGCTGAGGAGCAGCCGTTCGTTCTGGATGAGGAGGATGTCGCTTATATTTGGACATGTGAGCTGGATGAGCCCCGACTTGAGATCGAGCATCATCTGACTATCTTCGCGCGGAAGCAGGGGGAGAGCTTCCACCGGTTCGAGGAAATGCATACGCAGCGCGCCTATGATCCGGATTGGATAGAAGCCGCGCTGCGACGCGCTGGCTTCACTACCGTAGATCGTTATGCTGATTTCAAGCTGCTTCCTCCAGGCGAGGATGCAGACAGGCTGTTCTTCGCTGCTGTGAAATAAAATAACAGGGTTGTCCGGGTCATCTCTGATGACCGCTTGGACAACCCTGTTTCTTGTTGGACATATAAGAATGTGATCAGGGCGCTGAGGAGGCGTCTGCTTGCAGGTTGTGAGTGTCCCCCGAAGCTTTATGGGGAGGGACGAAGCAACGTCGGCAGCGGGGCTCGTAGCTCTCTGTATTGCCTATGAGAATGACCGGCCCAAGCGTAGCAGGAAGACCATTAATGATTCGCTGGGTGAACGTAGCTTCGGAGTCACCGCATACTGCACAGAAGGAGGTAAGCTTCACAATCTCATCTGCAATAGCGAGCAGACCGCCGATATAGCCGAACTCTTTGCCCCTGTAATCCATATTGAGGCCATCTACGATCACATGCTTCCCATTATAGGCCAGCTCCTCTATAAGGCTAATAATGCCTTTGGAGAAGAACTGTACTTCATCGAATGCGACAACATCAGCATGCTTCGTCTCTATGAGAATCTTGTCTATAATCTCAGGTGTCAGCTGGGTTGGGATATTCGCAGCTGGCAGCTTGTAGCCAATGCGGCTGAAGATCTCCTCTTGACTGAATCGATTGTCCTCTGCGGGCTTGTAAGCCCGAACCTTCTTGCGGCCATATTGCATCAGCTTCTGGCAGCGCTTGATTAGCTCCCCAGATTTCTCTGAGAACATCGGTCCTATAATGACCGTAATGAAACCTCTCTGCATGGATGGTAGTTCTCCCTTACTATCTCTATATTGGTGCCCAAATTCGACCGGAACAAGCTTTGTTTCCTTGATTATACCAGAAATAGATTTCGCTGTATGAGTGACATACGACATCGTATTCCAGTGTTCGACAATCGGAGCATGTATGTGCTGCTTCGATAATTAGCTCATTCGCAGCATTGCTTTATTCCCTTAGAGCATCCTTCAGCCTGCTGTTCATGCTGCTGTCTGCTGCCGAATGACGTGCTGAAGCGATACGTTGCTTCTTAAGCTCCTGCTTCAAACGGTCATTATCTGCGGTTAGCTTATCTATGTATGGCAGCAGCTCGGGGACAGTATAGCCTGCAGCTTGGAATAGCTTCTGCACTGCCTCGCGCATTTGCTCAGTCGTCATTTGTTCGTTCATGGTACCCTCCAATTAAGCTATAAAATGTCACTATCCCATCATATCCGTATCTGTTAAAATAGTCGAGTGCCGCAAAAAATGGGTTTAAATATTTCTCCATTATTTTCATTGACTCAACCTATATATTGATGTAGAATCAAATTCACCACCTACATATTGATGTAAATCGGCTCAAGAACGAGTCGTATTCAATGACTGTCTACTAGCGCATTTGACGTTTCCGCTGTCAGAAGCGCTTTTATATTGTTGAAATTCAGCGGGGGAGAGAGAACTATGTTGGTTGTCTATGATTCAAAAACAGGCAATGTAAAGCGCTTTGTGAACAAGCTGAATATGAGAGCTTTACCGATTCAAGAGCAAGCCCGAGTGGACGAGCCATTCATCCTAGTGACGTATACAACCGGCTTCGGACAAGTGCCTGAACGGGTGATGACATTCCTAGAACGCAATGGTAAGCATCTTCGCGGTGTATCGGCCAGCGGCAATCGCAACTGGGGCAGCGGTTTTGCAAAAAGCGCCGATACGATATCGGAAATGTTCGATGTGCCTGTGATTTCAAAGTTTGAATTGTCTGGAACAAATAATGATATGGAATATTTTGTCGAAAGGGTGCAAACCATTGAAACATATCGAGCTGAACAACGAATTGATGCAACGAGGAGCGAGCGGCTTCTATCAATTGGATAAAGATAAAGAAGCAGTAGCTGCTTTTATGGAGGAAGTTAACGAGAAGAGCGTGAAGTTCGGATCCCTCCGCGAGAAACTGGCTTATTTGATCGACAACGATTACTACGACAACGTCTTCGAGAGCTATTCCTATGACCAGGTAGAAGCTGTGTTCAACCTAGTAGAGAACAACGGCTTCCAGTTCCAGTCTTATATGGCGATTTCGAAGTTCTATAAAGATTACGCAATGAAGACCAACAACAAACAGCAATATCTAGAGCAATATCCGGATCGTGTAGCGATCGTTGCCCTGCATCTTGGTGAAGGCGACGCCGCCAAAGCGCTCCGTATTGCTGAGGCTATGATCGAACAGCGTCTGCAGCCGGCTACTCCGACATTCCTGAATGCGGGCAAAAGCCGCCGTGGCGAGATGGTATCCTGCTTCCTCCTAGAGATGGATGACTCTCTTAACTCTATCAACTATGTCATCGGCACATGTATGCAGCTGTCCAAAATCGGCGGCGGCGTAGCTGTGAACCTGTCCAAGCTGCGTGGACGCGGCGAGGCTATTAAAGGCGTTGAGGGTGCGGCTAAAGGCATCATGCCAGTACTCAAGCTGATGGAGGATGCTTTCTCCTATGCAGACCAAATGGGCCAACGCAAAGGCTCTGGCGCAGGCTACTATAATATTTTCGGCTGGGATATTATTGAATTCTTGGATAGCAAAAAAATTAATGCCGACGAGAAGTCGCGTATTAAAACGTTGTCTATCGGTCTGATCATCCCGAATAAATTCTATGAATTGGCTGCTCAGAACAAACCTTTATTTGTGTTTGGTCCACATTCCGTTCATAAGGCCTATGACAAGCATCTTGACGACATGGATATGGACGAGATGTACGAAGAGCTGCTTGCTAATGATAAAGTAGTGAAGAAACAAGTAATGAACGCACGTGACATGCTGACGAAGATTGCGTCGATTCAACTCGAATCCGGCTATCCATATATTATGAACAAATCGAATGCGAACAGCGTACATGCGCTTAAAGATATCGGACAAGTTAAGATGTCCAACCTATGTACGGAGATTTTCCAAGTGCAAGAGACATCTATCATTAACGATTACGGCATCGACGATGTGATCCAACGCGATATCAGCTGCAACCTGGCTTCCCTGAACATCGTGAACGTAATGGAGCACAAAAAGGTGAAGGAATCCGTTCACGTGGGTATTGAAGCTCTAACAACTGTCAGCGATCTGTCCGAGATCGATAATGCGCCAGGCGTACGCAAAGCGAACTCAGAGCTCCACTCTGTAGGTCTCGGAGCGATGAACCTGAACGGTTATCTTGCTAAGAACAAAATCGCTTACGAGAGTGAAGAAGCAAAAGATTTCGCCAGCGCATTCTTCATGATGATGAACTACTACTCGATTGAGCAAAGTATGGAAATCGCCAAAGAGCGCGGTAAAACCTTCAAAGACTTTGATCGTTCTGAATATGCTAAAGGCACTTATTTCACTCGTTATATCGAAACGGATTACCGTCCAACAACGGCGAAAGTAAAAGAGCTGTTCGAAGGAATGGAAGTTCCATCCCCAGAGGACTGGGCTGCATTGAAAGAAAACGTACTGAAGTACGGTCTATACCATGCGTACCGTCTCGCAATTGCGCCAACGCAAAGTATTTCGTATATTCAAAATGCGACTTCCAGCGTTATGCCGATCGTTGAGCACATCGAGACTCGTACATATGCGAACTCGACAACTTACTACCCAATGCCGTTCATGTCAGAAGAGAACTTCTTCTATTACAAATCGGCTTACAACATCGATCAGTTCAAGCTGATTGATCTCATCTCGGAAATTCAGCAGCATGTCGATCAAGGCATCTCGACTGTCCTGCATGTGAATAGTAATGTGACGACTCGTGAGCTTGCGAGATTCTATATCTATGCCGCTCAAAAAGGATTGAAATCTCTGTATTATACAAGAACGAAGCGTCTTTCCGTTGAGGAATGCACAAGCTGCGCCGTATAAGACGAATAATCAATGATGAGGCTGCGTGATGCGAACCTGCAGGTATCGCAGCCTTTTATAAAGGAGCCCGACTGATGAAAGCAGTGAACTGGAACCGTCCTGATGACGAATTCACATTAACATTCTGGCAGCAGAATGTAATGCAATTCTGGACGGATGACGAAATTCCATTGTCCGATGACAAGATGGACTGGATGGATATGACCGACACGGAGCGTACCGTATACAAAAACGTGCTTGGCGGACTGACGCTTCTGGACACGATTCAAGGCGGTATCGGTATGCCGAAAATCCTTGAGCATGTTGAAGGGCTCCAACGCAAAGCGGTATTGTCCTTCATGTCGATGATGGAGCAGATTCATGCGAAATCTTACAGCAGTATCTTTACAACGCTTGCTTCGACCGAAGAGATTGATGAAATCTTCCGATGGATTGAGAAGAACGAGCAGTTGCAGCGTAAAGCAACCTTGATCTCATCTTGGTACGCTGGCATCGAGACAAAGCGTGATCTGTACAAAGCGATGGCAGCTTCTGTATTCCTCGAGAGCTATTTGTTCTACAGCGGCTTCTTCTACCCACTATACCTTGCTGGACAAGGTAAAATGACGAGCAGCGGCGAGATTATCGACTTGATCCTCCGCGATGAGAGTATTCACGGCCAATACGTTGGTGTGCTTGCTCAAGAGCTGTATGAAGAGTTCAGCCGTGAAGAGCAAGAGACGCTGAAGGTTGAGCTGCTTGAGCTGCTTAACACATTGTATGAGAACGAAGCCGTATACACAGATGAAATGTACGGCCCGCTCGGACTTCAAGATGAAGTGAAAACCTATGTGCGTTACAATGCGAACAAAGCATTGATGAACCTTGGCTTCGAGCCGCATTTCCCTGAAGAGCCGGTTAACCCAATCGTCTTCAACGGGATCAGCACTCATACCAAGCAGCATGACTTCTTCTCCAAAAAAGGCAATGGATACGTTCGTACCGTTCACGTAGAGCAGTTGAAGGACGACGACTTCGTATTTAACTTCTAATATAGATGAGAGAGAGCAGCTGGCGATTACGCCGGTTGCTTTTTTTTGTATGAGTGGGACCTAGGAGCAAGTATGTGGTGAAAAGCAGCCAAAAGTTGCAAAAAAGTCAGCATTTTGCCCGAATAGCGGTGGGAATGCGCCAGAATGCTGCAAAAAAGTCAACATGTTAAGTCCGAGGTGGGTAACGGTAAGCACATTTGAGGCAAGCAAGGTAATTGAGGGTTAATGCCTAAGTGTGTTAGGCTGCGCCTGGATAGGAGAAACTAGATGGATGAGTATGTTATTGTCCACCGCCGTAGTAACCTTTGCGCCTCCAGATTCGTTTGGAGGTAGAGAGGAAGGTGTTGAGGATGAAACAGCTATTGGTAATCCTATTTGTGTGTATGCTTCTTGTTGGATGTTCGAAAGGCGCAGACCCCGAATCGAATCTGATGCCAGCTGAGATGCCTAGTGATTTCAACTTCAAGGTGAGCTATGGCTATGGAGAGACGCAGAAGAATAGTGTCAATACATTCGATCAGACGGTAACGAAGGATTTGATTACAGACGGTGAGGCTACTGTTAGCTTAGTCTTAACAGAGGAAGAGCTGAAAGGCATATATAAGCGGATGTATGAGCTGAATGTGCCTGCTCTAACGGAGCTTAATCCGCGCGATAAAGCTTGTTCCCAGATTCCTTATGAGGAAGACACATGGGAGATTCGAATGAATGGCGAGACGCTGACGTCTTCCTGGTCAGATGAGCATTGTACGTTGACGGAGGATGCGGAGCAGCTGAAGACGCTGCGGAATGAAGTGATGGAGCTCATTGCGGACAGACCAGAATATAAACAGCTCCCAGAGGTTAATGGCGGCTACGATTAAGGAGAAGATGATGCGATGGGAAAAGGCTTAACTGTTGTGCTGTTTGTGATCTTGTATGCCCTCGTGACTTTTTTTGGATTAGGTCCGGTGCTGCTCGCAGATGGCTCTAATAGCGAGAGAATGATGACTCTGTGCATCATCCTAATTATCTATATCCTCATTACAGCCCTGCTGATCAGGGTAATGAAGCGCTGGAGAATACGCAGCTAAGCCAAAAATACACAATAAAAAGACTACCATTATAATGGGAAATCATGATACACTATTCGCAGATCAAGCTCATCCTAACGCATAAGTTCTGACCGATAATAAGGAGGAATTCGCGTGGACAATTGCTCAATTATTACGAAGCCTGCTCTTAATCTGGTAGGAATGAGTTATTGCGGTCCGTACTCAACTCTTCCCGATGAAGCGATCCGTTTGCAAAGTGATTTTCTATCGCGTAAGCATGAGCTGAATGCGGTATCCCGTTCACCTGTATTGTATAGTCCTTATTTCGGCAATGAAGTATTCGCAACCTACTGGGCCTGCTATGAGGCACAGCATATGGAGGAGCTGCCAGAAGGAATGGTTCAGTTCACCATACCGGAGCATCGTTACGCGATGGTTGCTTCGACGAATAAGAGAATCGGTGAAGCTTATGAGCAGCTGTTTGCATGGATCAATGAGAAGAAGCTGATTAAGCATGAGAGCGCCGTAGCGATTGAAGTTTTTTATATCGAAGAGCGGCATTTGGAGGAAGAGGAAGTAGAGCTTCTTATTCCGCTTAAAGATGAAGAATAGATGCATCATGAGTCGCAAGAACGTAAGGATGGATGAGGAGCCTGATCCACAGGTATCCTCCTTTTTGTTTTATATAGCCCATTAGAGAGGTGAATAGAGAGATGATACATAAATCTACAAATACAACTACAGCTGCGCAAGGCTCCATTCCAATCTATATCGTCGACGCATTCGCGGATCAAGCTTTTCGCGGCAATCCGGCAGCAGTCTGCCTGCTTCCTGCTCCTCGTGAAGAGCAGTGGATGCAGCAGGTAGCGGCGGAGATGAACTTGTCGGAGACTGCTTTTGTCGTTAAAATAGAGGATGGCTTCGACCTCCGCTGGTTCACACCGGAATCTGAAGAGGAATTGTGTGGTCATGCCACATTAGCTACAGCCTTCGTGCTGTGGGAGAAGGGGCTGCTGCTGCCTGAGCAGCAGGCACGCTTCGTAACGAAGAGCGGTGTATTGACCGTTCAACGTGACCAGCAGACCTCGGGCAACTGGATGACGATGGATTTCCCGTCGGAGCCTCCAGCTCCTGTCGAAGCGCCACAAGCGCTCATTGAGGGGCTTGGACTTATTCCGAGATATATAGGCAAGAATCGCTTAGACTATTTCGTAGAGGTCGACTCTGAGACTACGGTAAGAGAGCTGAAGCCAGATTGGCAGCTGCTGCGGACTTTAGAATGCCGCGGCATTATTGTGACGGCTAAGTCAGATACGGGCAATAGCTATGATTTTGTATCCCGGGCTTTTTTCCCAGACAGTATTGGCGAAGATCCGGTAACGGGCTCAGCGCATTGTGCCCTGTCGCCCTATTGGAGCAAAAGGTTAAGGCGCGATGAGCTGATAGGCTATCAGGCTTCGCAAAGAGGCGGCATAGTGAAGGTATATTATACGGGTGCTCGCGTTCAGCTAACAGGACAAGCTATTATGGTGCTGCAAGGCACGTTGGAGGTATAGCAGATGATGAAGCTTAAGCTGCCAAGAGAAGACAAGCAGGCGCTTGTCGAGAAGGTTCAGCAGTATTTTGAGCTGGAGCGATCAGAGACGATTGGATCCATTGCGGCTGAGCAGCTGCTTGATATGATGATCGCAGAGCTCGGGCCGCATGTATATAACCAAGCCATACAAGATGCAAGGAAGACTGTCGTAGAGCGGATGCAGTCTGTAGAGGACGAGCTGTATGCGCTGGAGCAGAATACGGGGAACTTAAGCAATCGGCCAAGGTGAGGAGACACAACGAATGAAATACGAGATGATCTTATTCGATGCGGATGATACTTTATACGATTATGCACTAGCAGAAGCACATGCACTAACGAGTGTGTTCCAAGAGTTCGGAATAGAAGATACAGACAACAGCTATGTGGAGCGTTATCGGGTTATTAATCAGGGACTATGGAATGAATTCGAGCAGGGGAAGATTTCCTCTGTGGATCTACGGAGGGAAAGATTCGCAAGACTGTTCGTAGCGGACAGTGTGCACGCAAGTATCGATGCGGACCACTTCAGCGCAAGCTATCTGAATTACTTGGGCGAAGGGTCGTTCCTGCTGGAGGGAGCAGAGGAGCTGGTTAGAGGCTTGCTAGGCCGAGTTCGTCTAGCTATAATTACGAACGGCATCAAACAGGTCCAGATGGCCCGGATTAGCAGATCGGGATTGCTGGATACATTCGAGCAGATTATCGTATCCGAGGATACCGGCTTCCAGAAGCCTCATGTTGGTATTTTTGATTATACCTTCAATAAGCTTAATATCGTGGACAAGAGCAAGGTGCTTATCGTAGGCGATTCCTTGACCTCGGATATTCAAGGCGGCATCAATTACGGAATGGACACCTGCTGGTTCAATCCCAAGAACAAAGCCAATACAACAGGCATTCAGCCAACGTACGAGATCAAATCTTATGCGGAGCTGCTGTCGATCATCTAAGCTGACGCGCGCACGAAGCCATTCGAACGAGAATCTGTTCGAATGGCTTTTATTGTACCTCGATTAGGATGGAAATCGGATAACGCGATGCTCGAATCGTTCGATCCGAAGGGGACCAGCTGGAACGTGGCTGTCTCGCAGAAGGTCAGTCCCATCGTCCGGAATTGTGACTGAGCCGCCATCACCATTCATATTCACAATGACCCACACGGTATAGTCCTGTCCGTACCGCGGTGCAATAATCGTTCCCGGTGTCACATCCGTTCTTAGCCGAACACCGCTCTCCTCGGCATAATGATTAATGATTGTCCGTAGAAGCTCGTCTCCGCTATCCTCAGCAGGCATGGAGCCCAGCATAACCATCTTGCCTTGACCTCGTTTCCTTTCCGTAAGAAAGGCTGTACCTGGCGTTAATCCAGCTGTAACATTACCGATCACAATTGTCTCCTCGTGCGCCTGGAACACGGTACTCCACATGCTAAGGGGAGTAGATAAGCCGAAAGCTTCGCCTACTGCTCCTGTCCCATCTATCGGATAGCTGAATACAGTATCTACTCCTGCAAGCTGCTCTAGATGAGATAGCGCAGCATCCGTATGCACCGTATGCTCTTCTGTACGCCCTCCCGTGCAGGGACCGACTATCCAAATGCCGCCTTGCTCCACGAATTGCAGCGCCTGCTGTGTATAGCTGGGTGACACATAAGGGAGGAATGGGGTGAGCAGCAGCTTATAACCGTTCAAGCTCGCTTCCTCTGGAAGCAAATCGCGATGAATGCCCATTGCAAGCAGTCTCGTGTAATAGTCCGTTACTAGTGCTCGATGGTTAGGCTGCCGCAGCGGCTCTGTCTTGAGAAAGGCTTTGGCACGGTCCGAATAGGTGAGCGCGACATCTGCCTGAGCTGGCTTGGTCGCAAGTAGGATAGGCTCTAGTGCCTTCCTTGCCAGCTCGACCTCTACAACTTGACTGAACCCTATTGTAGGTTTACCCCAAGCGCTTATGACGGAGCCGTGAGGCTGCTCACAGCCGGCATGCTGCTGGCGCCACAGCCAGTAGCAGAATGCTTCCGCACCAAGCGCATAAGCTGCAACTGCTTCAGCCCTCAGATAACCGCTTGGATGCGGAACCGCACTGCTTACCAAGGAGCCGCTGTAGCTGGGGCTTGTCTCCATAATCCAGAAGGGCTTGTCTTTCTTGAAATTACGCCATAAATCGCAATTGATCAGATAAGCGGCATAGTTCTGCGAAGAAGCATAGGTATCGAAGGAAGCGAAATCCAGGTTACGGAATAGCCTCTCGTTGTCTACATGGAAAGCGATACTGCTGTTATGCGTAATAGGAGCACTGGAGAATTGGCGTATGATCGCAGCTTGTCCATCTGAGAATCGGGCAATGGCTTCCATCGAGAACAACTGATACATCGTCGTAAGTGAAGAGTTATGCAGAAAAGGGGCAGGCCCCGGCTGAGGCACCTGCTCGAAGCTGCCATACCGCTCGCTCCAGATCTGCGTTCCCCAAGCGTCATTCAGCCGATCTATCGTTCCATATCGTTCCTTCAGCCACTCCTGCCACAGCCGGAGGCAGGTTGCGCACATACAGGCCGATACATGAGCCTTGAACTCGTTATCAATCTGCCAGCCGATGACACCGGGAAGACCGCCGAGGGCCTGCGCGATATGCTCTGTAATAAGGAAAGCACGCTGCTGGAAATAAGCATTGTTCGTGCAGGCGTGCTGTCTTGAGCCATGTCCCATGACGATGCCTTGCTCACTCACGAACATTCGCTCTGGATGTTCATGCGACAGCCATACGGGTGGAGTTGCGGTTGGCGTACACATGACCGTCTCAATGCCACTCTCATACAATCTCTCTATCACATGAACAAAAAAACGTAAATCAATTGCATCCTGGGTCGGCTCCATTGCCGCCCAAGCAAATTCCCCGATCCGCACAACGTTAATGCCAGCTTCCTTCATTAAAAGAATATCCTGCTCGAGAATCGCTTCATCCCATAGCTCCGGATACCAGGCGGCTCCGTGATACAGCTTGCCTCCCATGCTGCTCATCTCCTTCACAATCCGTTTTGCCTACTACTCTAATCGTCGAATAAGACGCGCACAATAGAACTTTATTGCAACAGGGACAAGCGGGCTATGACACTTTTGCTCGATTTGGACTTTTTTGAAAAAACGCTGCTAAACCCCGTCGTTACACGGTTCAAGAATGTCTAATTGCCGGAAAAGAGCGTGTAATTACATAATGGGGTACACCGCTGACGAGGCGGTCAACGACACTTGGAGGTGATCAAGGATGAAGCAGGTAACGGCTCTGAATGTAAAGCAGCCATCTTACCAGCCAAGTGTGCTAAGCAGACTGAAAAAGGATAAATGGCTGTATTTTCTGCTGCTGCCGGGGCTACTGTATTTTCTCGTATTCAAATACGTTCCAATGTGGGGCGTCATGCTTGCTTTCAAAAACTATCAGCCGTTCACGGGGTTCTGGAATAGTGAATGGGTGGGATTAGAGCATTTCCGAATTTTGTTCACGAATCCAGAGTTTTTCATGCTCCTTCGCAACACCCTGCTGCTATCGTTTTACAATTTGATTTTCTTTTTTCCCGCGCCAATCATACTTGCTATTCTATTGAATGAAGTCAGGCTGGCATTCTTCAAACGCACGGTGCAGACGCTCATTTATGTGCCGCATTTTATATCGATGGTTATTGTAGCGAGTATGACCTATGTATTCCTGACGACAGAAGGTGGGCCGGTCAATGAATGGCTCTTCACCAATACAGGAAACAAGATTGAATTTCTAGCTAGTCCGGATTGGTTCAGGCCGATCATTATCCTCCAATCCATATGGAAGGAATGTGGATGGGGAACGATCATATTCCTCGCTGCTCTATCCGCGGTAGATGTAGAGCAGTATGAGGCGGCAACGATAGACGGCGCTAACCGCTGGAGGCAAATCTGGCATATTACGCTGCCTTCTATCAGCAGCACCATTATTATTCTATTGATCTTAAGGATGGGCAACATCCTGGAGAACGGCTTCGAGCAAATCTATCTATTGCTTAATCCGCTTAACCGTGAGGTAGCAGAGGTGTTCGATACCTATGTCTACATGATGGGGATTACCCAAGGCGCATTCAGCTATAGTACGGCCGTTGGATTGTTCAAATCCGTTATCGGCGTCATTCTTGTGCTGGGTACGAACTGCTTGGCCAAGCGATTCGGACAGTCCGGGCTCTATTAGAAGCGAGGAGGTATACAATGGCTAGAACTTATAAAAGCGTCTCCGGAACGATATTTGATTCAGCGAATTACATCATTCTGACGTTGTTCGCACTTGCTGCGGTGCTTCCTTTCATATATGTCATCTCGGGCTCATTCGCAACAGATGCGGAGCTGACCAAGCGAACCGTATTCCTGATTCCGGAGACGTTCACCTTGGCTGCGTATGAATTTATATTCAGCACCAATACGATTATGAATGCGATAGGCGTGTCGATGTTCGTCACGATTATTGGAACGGCAGTCAATCTGCTCTTCACTGTAACGATGGCTTACCCGCTTGCCCGCAGAAGCCTGATGGGCCGCAATACGGTGCTGAATCTAGTCATTTTCTCGATGCTGTTCGGCGGCGGTATGATTCCGACCTATCTCGTTATTCGTGAGCTGGGCTTATTGGATACGTATGGAGCACTTATACTTCCGGGAGCAATCAGCGCTTTCAATCTGATTATTGTGAAAAACTTCTTCCAGGAGCTGCCTCCGGGATTGGAGGAAGCTGCGCGAATCGATGGCTGTACAGAGCTTGGGCTGCTATGGAGAATCGTGCTTCCCTTATCGAAGCCGGTGCTCGCGACCTTTACCTTGTTCTACGCGGTAGGCCATTGGAACGACTTCTTCTCATCGCTGCTCTATATCAACACGCCAGAGAAATGGCCGCTGCAGGTCCTGCTCAGACAGATCGTGCTATTGTCGCAATCGGCGGCAGGAGATCTGAATTCGATGGATCCGAACTTCGTCAAACCGCCGGATCAATCGATCAAGATGGCTGTAATCGTTGTAGGCACCTTGCCGATTCTGATGGTGTACCCATTCCTGCAGAAGCATTTCGCCAAAGGGGTATTGATTGGTTCAATCAAAGGGTAAACAGCGTGACAGCTGAGCCGATAGGAGCGTATTGAGGCAGTAAACATCTCTTGCTGGCAGCAGACACTTCAAATAGACAGACAGTGAGAGATTTTACGATATAATACAAATAGCTAAGGGAGGTTCATTCATGAAAGGAAATCGCAAGAAGGTTACAAGCTTAACAACGCTGCTAGTGGCAGGAACCATTGCTGCTACGACACTCGCAGGCTGCGCACAGTCCAGCAATGGAACCAATGAAACAGGTGGAACAAGCAATACACCGGCAACGGCTGCCCCAACGGCTGGAACGAAGGAGCAGGAGCTGCTTAAGCTGAGCATTATGCTGCCGATATTCAAGACGAATTATCCGAAGGATGATAGTCCGGTAGCAGCCGAGCTGGAGAAACTAACGAATACAGATATTCATCTGGAATGGGTGCCGAATGCATCATATGCAGATAAATTCAATATCACACTAGCGTCAGGGAAGCTGCCGACGATTATGTATGTTCCGGATGTGAAGTCACCGAGCTTCGTCAATGCGGCTAAATCGGGTGCTTTTTGGGAAATTGGGCCTTATCTGAAGGATTATGAGAACTTAAGCGGAGCTAATCCGGTTATTCTGAACAACTCCACTGTGGATGGGAAGAACTATGGCCTCTATCGTGGACGTGCACTTGGTCGTAACGGTGTCGTCCTGCGGAAGGATTGGCTGAATAACGTGGGTCTGCCGCTGCCGGAGACAGTCGATGATTTCTACAATATGCTGAAAGCGTTCAAGGAGCAGGACCCGGATAAGAACGGCAAGGATGATACGTACGGCATGGTGCTCGTAAAATGGACAGGGCAATGGGCGAGCGGCTTCGATACGATCAAGCTGTGGTTCGGGGCACCGAACAAATGGGGCGTAGTAGACGGCAAGCTTGTGCCAGAGCATCAAACAGCGGAATATTTGGAAGCGCTTAAATTCATGAAGAAGCTGTATGATGAGAAGCTGATTAACCAAGATTTCGCTATCATGGACAGTGCCAAATGGACCGATCCGGTCGTTAATAATCAAGCGGGTGTAATCGTCGACGTAGTCGATGGCGCCGCACGCATCGATGACAAGATTCATGCTGCTCTTGCAGCAGCTGGCACAGATAAGCCTGAAGAGCATTATATGGACGTTATTGGCGGTGTGAAGGGAGCGGACGGTGTGCTTCATACGCTGCCGACATCAGGCTTCGCAGGTATGCTGGCTATACCGAAATCGTCGGTGAAGACAGAGGAGGAGCTGAAGCGCGTTCTAGCATTCATGGATCAATTGGGTGACTCCGATCTGCAGACCATGCTTGGATACGGCCTTGAAGGCATTCACTACACAGTAGAAGACAATGCGGTAGTATCAAGCAAGGATACGGTATTGCTGGAATCGGAGGTAGAAGGCTTGAATCAGATGCTATCCTTCATTCCAGAGGATCGCGCCATGAAGGTGAAGCAAACGCCGCTTCGCTTGAAGCAGACTGAGCTCCAGAAGGAGAACGAGAAATCAATCGTGACGAATCCAGCGGAGCCGCTCATCTCCAAAGTGTACACAGAGAAAGGAGCACAGCTGGATAACGTCATTAATGATGCAAGAATCAAGTTCATTGTGGGCCAGATTGATGAGGCAGGCTTCCAAGCTGCACTTGAGCAGTGGAAGAAGAATGGCGGGAATGACTTGACCGCAGAGATGAATGAGCTGTACGCAGCAAGCAAATAGCAAGGTGAAGATGGAGTGGACAGAGGCCGCTGGAGCATGGCGGACTCTGTCTTTTCCACTAGCTGGCTAAGGTAGTTCAAAAGTAATAAACACACATAAATGGAAAAAGGACTTGTTCTATTGCCCGTACCGTTATATGGTTGACTAATAAGTTGAAGGCGTTTACATTACGTGATAACCTTCAGCTGCATCCATTATGAATTCGGTTGGTGAATCCTATGCTAAAGACCATGAGACAATCTATTCTATTGCGAAAAGGCGCTAAGAGCAGCAATAAAGGCCGATTATATCGCAAAATATTAATTATGCTCCTCATCGTGGCCAGTGTTCCTGGGCTCATAACGGGGGCTCTTGTCTATTGGATGGCAGGTGGACGTCTCGATAGCGAGCTGCTCCAAATCCACAACAAACAGATAGAGCAGCGGGCTGTGAATATCGATGAGCAGCTGGAAAATTTGGAATTAATGCTCTCTCATTGGGCTTTTGATACAAAGTTCGATTACAGCTTAAATACGCCAGATTTCATCAAAGATTTCGAGAAGGCTAGAGACATTACGAAGACACTAGTCGTGATGCAAGGCTCTAATACGATGAACAGATTGGTAGGGCTGTACTTGGGAGGGGCTCAGCCAATTATGTTCGATCCGGAATATACGGTGTTGGATCATACTGCGAGTGCTGATAGGTATGCAGGACTAATGGATTCCGATAAAGTGGCGTATTGGACGCAAAAGGAATTCGATCCGAGCAGGCCCGGCTCTTCTGATCTGACTCTTGTTCATCATATCCCTGGCGGCAGTCTGCATCCGTTCGGAGCACTGTTTATTCGATTGGATAATGAGAAGGTCAGTGAAATGCTGGGGACGATGACGCCATATGAGGGTGGTGAGACCTTCCTTCTGCAGGATAATGGAAAGGTGTACGCTTCTGCCGAAGGGAGCAGTCCGGATTCCCCATTCGTTACAGCTCTAAGAGAAGAGATTGGGGAGAGGGGATCAGGAGGAACGTCCTTCTTCTTCAAATGGAATAACGCGACATACACGGTTTCCTACGGGAAGTTCTCTCGAATAGCGGATAGCTGGACCTATGTGTCTGCATCACCGATCACGAGCATAACACAACCGGTTGTGTTTATATCTCAGATGATATTCGCGGTCAGTCTCAGCGCTCTCTTCATCGCTGCTCTGCTCGCATGGCTTGCTTCGAGAAGAATGTATCTGCCAGTGAACCGGCTGATGAACGTCCTGCTAGCAGGCAAGAACGTAGCCGGGGAGAGAGAGGATGAATTCACGCTCATTGAACGGCAGTGGCATCACCTGCACAGGGAGAGCACCGAGCTGCATACGAAGCTCTCAGAGCAGCTGCCTTATGTGAAGGAGAGCTTTCTTCACCAGCTGCTGCAGGGCTATCTGTATGCGCATTCGGAGGAGGATCTGCTCAGACGGATGGAGCGTTACAAATGGGAGGTTCGTGAACGGCGGTTCATCGTTCTCTATGTCCAGCTCACGGGAATTGCCAGCCTGGAAGGCAAATTCAAGGGCGGTGATGAGGGACTCGTCACCTTCGCAGCGGTGAATATGATTGAGGAGCTGGCAGCGGTCCATTTTGAACAGAGCAATACGATTAACTTCCATGATCTGGCGGCAGGCTTGCTGCTCATTGTACCGAAGGACCGCAGCTATATGGACGAGCTGCATGCTTTCGGCAATGAGCTGACACAAGCGATGAACCAGCTATTGCGAATGAAGGTGACGATTGCAATCAGCCGCCCAGCCGAGGCGATATCGGATATTCCGCTTGCCTTCGAGGGCGCTAAGCATGCAGCAAGCTATCGCAATTTTAATATGGACAACCAGATTATCGATATGGAGCAGCTGAATGCAGGCGGCAATAACGGGGGAGAGCTGCAGTATCCGTTCACGCTGGAGCGGGAATTCATACAGGCGCTTCGGACAGGCAGGGAGACAGAAGCCTACGAGCTGCTGGATGATTTCCTGGCAGCACTGTCCTGTTCAGATGCCAAAGCAGTCGATGTGCAGCAGGGTATGCTGCAATTGCTGGGCAGTGTGCAGCATGCGATTATGGTATCCGGCATCTCGCCGAACCAACTGTTCCGGTGTGCGAATCTATACGAGCAGCTATCGCAGATTCGTGAGCCGATGCTTATACTCGCGTGGTTCAGAGAGAAGGTTACTGCCCCATTCTTGAAGGAGCTGGTAGGGCGCTCCGATATGCAGGTGAAGCGATTAATTGAGCAGGCAATGGTCTATTTGCAGCAGAATTATATGACAGATATTTCGCTGGACAGCTGCTCGGATCATATTGGCACGAATCCGTTCTTCTTGAGCAAATCGTTCAAGCAGGTAACAGGCAAGAATTTCATTGATTATTTGACAAGTCTGCGGATGGATAAAGCGAAGGAGCTGCTGCGAGAATCGGGTCTCAAAATTAATGATGTAGCCGAGCAGGTCGGTTATCAGCACAGCTACTTCAATCGTATTTTCAAGAAGCAGGAGGGCATGACGCCAAGCCGGTACCGCGAGCTCAGCCAAGCGAATTAACGCTGATGCAATAATGTGCAAATGGTGTGGAAATGTGCAAGATCGCGAAATCTCCGCTGCAAGAATATCTCATTGCTTGTAACGTCATGTTTGTTTTATCGTTTGAATTAGATAGTGCCTGAAGGGAACTGCGAAAGCGGATGGTTCTTACGATCGCTGTTGCCCTCGGATTTCTTCTAACTAGGTTAGAAGAGGTAGAAATCCGAGGGCAAAGGCGAGCGCTGACGCTTCTCCAGAATCCATCCTCTTTTCTCCGTTTGTTCAGGCTCCTATTTAAGTTCAAAAGGATATTGAAAGCTTGACTCTGTGGGTCGAACAAAGATAGTGCCTGAAGGGAACGGCGAAAGCGGATGGTTCTTACGATCGCTGTTGCCCCCGGATTTCTTCTAATAGGTTAGAAGAGGTAGAAATCCGAGGGCAAAGGCGAACGCTGACGCTTCTCCAGAATCCATCCGCTTTCTCCGTTTGTTCAGGCTTCTACTTAAGTTCAAAAGGATAATGAGAAGCTTGACTCTGTGGGTTGAACAAAGATAGTGCCTGAAGGGAACTGCGAAAGCGGATGGTTCTTACGATCGCTGTTGCCCCCGGATTTCTTCTAATAGGTTAGAAGAGGTAGAAATCCGGGGGCAAAGGCGAACGCTGACGCTTCTCCAGAATCCATCCTCTTTCTCCGTTTGTTCAGGCTCCTATTTAAGTTCAAAAGGATATTGAAAGCTTGACTCTGTGGGTGGAAAGATAGTGCCTGAAGGGAACTGCGAAAGCGGATGGTTCTTACGATCGCTGTTGCCCTCGGATTTCTTCTAACTAGGTTAGAAGAGGTAGAAATCCGAGGGCAAAGGCGAACGCTGACGCTTCTCCAGAATCCATCCTCTTTTCTCCGTTTGTTCAGGCTCAATTGAAGTTCACGCGAACCAAGGTGAATGCTTACAATACTGGTTTTGCTGCGCAAAGCCATTAGGAGAGTGAACTATGAACACGAAGATCAAGTTGAAATGGTTGAAAAAAGAAGCCGCTATACCGGTCGGAGTGACTTGGGGAATCCCTTGGAAGGAAGGCGAGCTGAAGCGTGAGGATTCACTTGCGCTGCAAAGCCCGGGCGGATTTGCACAAGTGCCGTTACAGAGCTGGCCAACCGCTTATTGGCCTAATGGAAGTGTGAAATGGTCTGCGCATGCAGCAGCTATGCCAAGTCTCGGGGAACAGAGCTATGAGATCGTACGAGGAGCCGCAGCAGTACCTGAGCAGCCTATCAAGACTCAAGAAACAGAGCAGACGATTGTTGTTGATACAGGACGGATTGTATGCACACTGTCCCGACAAGGCGATAAAATGATCCGAAGCATCGTTAGGGATCACGCCACAATATGCAGTGGTGGAGATTTAGTAGCGCTCAAAGAAACGACAAGCTTAGCTTCAGGAGAACGAACTGTTCGAGAAGAGCCGTTCGGGTTCCATATTCATAAAGCGGTCATTGAACAGCAGGGACCTGTGCGTGCTGTTGTGCGGCTGGAAGGCAAGCATCGCTCAGACACAGGGAAGAGGGAATGGCTGCCGATTACGATTAGGCTGTATTTCTATGCGGGACTCGAGACGATTCGAATCGTGCATACGTTCCATTATGACGGCAATCCGAATGAGGATTTCATCAAAGGACTCGGCATCGCTTTTACTGTGCCGATGAGAGGACCTCTATATAACAGGCATGTCAGGTTCGCAGGGGACAGCGGTTTTTTCAGCGAATCACCGAAGACGTTACATACTCGACGGACAAAAGGCAAGTACCGCGAGCTCTTCCAGAAGCAGCTGGATGGCGGATTAGTGAGCTTCGATGCGGTAGAGGATCAGTATTTTGTCGGGCTGCTGGATGATTCGGCGGTATGGGATGACTTCAAGCTGGTGCAGCACTCCTCTGAGCATTATCAAATATCGAAGCGGACGAAGGCGGAATGCTGCTGGCTCAAAGCTGGGGAAGGCAGACGCTCGGGAGGTCTCGGTTATGTAGGGAGTGAGAGCGGGGGGCTGGCGGCAGTACTGCACCATGCATGGGAGAAGCATCCGTCCAGCCTGCATATTCATGGGACCACGGCAAGCGAGGCAGCATTAACGGTCTGGTTCTGGTCTCCAGATGCAACCGCTATGGATCTTCGCCATTATGATACAAGCACCCATGTAGAATCCTCCTATGAAGGGGCAGAAGAGCTGCGCGCCACACCTTATGGAATCGCCAATACGAGCGAGGTTACGATATGGTGCTTGGCAGCTACGCCTGATCTAGAGCTGCTGCCGGAATTAAAGGGCCAAGGCGAATCTCCTTCGCTGCTCATCTGTGAGCCAGACTATTATTATGAGACACGTGCATTCGGACTGTGGAGTCTGCCTGATCGAAGCACGCCTGCCAAAGCTTATCTAGAGGATCGCATCGACAGTATTGCGGCATTCTATCAGGCTGAGGTAGAGCAGCGCAAATGGTACGGGTTCTGGGATTTCGGCGACTTCATGCACAGCTATGATCCAGTAAGGCATGTATGGAATTATGACTTGGGAGGCTGTGCGTGGCAGAATACGGAGCTTGTGCCGAACATGTGGCTATGGGTATTATTCCTACGTTCAGGCAAGGAAGATATATTCAGGCTGGCAGAGGCGATGACGCGGCATACGAGTGAAGTGGATGTGTATCATTTTGGCGAATATGCCGGTCTTGGATCGCGTCATAATGTGGTGCATTGGGGCTGCGGCTGTAAGGAAGCTCGAATCGCGATGGCTGGGCTGCATCGTTATTACTATTATTTGACTGCAGATGAGCGGACTGGCGACCTGATGGATGCGGTAAAGGATGCCGACTATACGACGGTTAATCTGGACCCGATGAGAGCTTATTTTCCGAAAGACGAGCATCCGACTCACATTCGAATTGGACCAGATTGGTCGGCGTTCAGCTCGAACTGGATGACGAGGTGGGAGCGCTTCGAGGATGAAGCGTACCGTGACAAAATCATAGTAGGAATCGACTGTGTGAAGCAGGCCAAGTACGGCTTAATATCTGGTCCTACCTACGGCTATGATCCGAAGTCTGGCATTCTGACTCCTCTCGGTGACGATAACTGGGGTCGTCATTTGATGATATGTATGGGTGCCCCACAGGTATGGTTCGAGCTTGCAGCGATGCTGAAGGACCCGGAATGGGAAGAAATGATGGCCGAATTCGGCGCTTATTACAATCTCTCGCAGGAAGAGAAGGATCTAGTTACGCATGGAGAGGTCAGTACGAATCGGTTCGAGCATCCCGTTCTTAGTATAGCGATTGTGGCTT
The DNA here is from genome assembly GCF_059686975.1 of Paenibacillus xinjiangensis. Taxonomy (NCBI): domain Bacteria; kingdom Bacillati; phylum Bacillota; class Bacilli; order Caryophanales; family Paenibacillaceae; genus Paenibacillus; species Paenibacillus xinjiangensis. Next base: position 152,553 of record NZ_JCAALS010000016.1, read on the forward strand.
ACGGTGCTGCTTATAAGCAAAATGCAGCTGCTGCGCAGAAAGCTTGGTCTATATTGCTGAGTAATGATTTTGCGAGGATAAATCTTCAAGAGGAAGCATCTGACGTAACCTATGTTGGAGGCTTGAAGGAAATTGACTGGATTAATACGAATGAGGCCGCACAATGGTCATTAAATACGATTATAAGTCTGGATTTGATTGCCGATGAGCTGCCGGAGTCATTCGAAGCACTTACAACAGAGACGGTGAAAGCATGATCCCTGAGAGCTGGAGGCTCATCTATAGCAACCCGCTTGCTTCGGCTGCGGATATAGAAGCTTTTCGTATCGAGGGCGATGCGGCTGTATCTTTTCCAATGAATCGAATGCGGCTGGAGAGCACTAGAGAACCGGAGGAAGGGCAGCAGGCGAATGTGGTGCTGTGGTGCCCCGAGCAATTGCCGGCTGAGTTCGCAATGAAATGGGAGTTCCGTCCCATTCGGGAGCCAGGACTTGCCATTCTCTTCTTCTCGGCTGCTGGAAACCCTGGAAGAGATCTGTTTGATCCCGCGATAGCCGCTCGCACAGGAGAGTATGAGCAGTATCATCATGGAGATATCGATGCTTATCATCTATCGTATTTCAGGAGGCGCTGGCCGGAGGAACGACAATTCCACACCTGTAATCTGCGTAAAAGCTACGGCTTCCATCTAGCGGCGCAAGCAGCTGATCCGCTGCCTTCTGTTAGTGATTGCGTAGGGGCTTACCGCATGCTGCTAGTAAGGGAAGGTGCACACATACGTTTCTATATAAACGAATTGCTCGTGCTGTCTTGGACGGATGACGGGGAAGCGTTCGGTCCACTGCTTGGCGCAGGGAAAATCGGCTTCAGGCAGATGGCGCCGCTCATTGCTGAGTATGCGAAGCTTGAGGTGTACGGGAAGCCCGAAGGGGAGTAGGGAATTTGCTAGGATGGGGCAAGCCTTAGAGCTAAGTTACCCTGCATTTCATACAGTCAAAAGTGCTTGTTCATCAAAAAAGGATCATTACATTGTATTAGGTACAATCAAATGATCCTTTTCCGCGCCAAACCGTATTCATTCGGCAAAGCTATTGTATGGATGGACCTCTGTCAAGAAAGTGGACAACATCAATCATTTAGCTTCCCCTTTTGTAATACATGGACTCAAACTGAACAGGCGATACGTACCCTAAAGTTCCGTGAATTCGCT
>NZ_JCAALS010000017.1:0-141991 GCF_059686975.1 Paenibacillus xinjiangensis
TGCAAGCACTCCATCAAGTCCGCTCGACTTGCATGTATTAGGCACGCCGCCAGCGTTCGTCCTGAGCCAGGATCAAACTCTCCATTTAGGTGTTTGACTTGCTCATTACTTGTTTATTGCTTCTCCATAAATTCCGTGGAATCTATGGGGCAGTTTCGCTCGTTGTTCAGTTTTCAAAGAACAATTCTTCTTGTTTTGTTTCTCTCGTTCTCGCCGTATGTCTCAGCGGCGACTCATATAATATATCACAGGCGCCTAGACGATTGCAAGTACTTTTTTAAAAGTTTTTCGTTTTTTTATCAAAACCTTGATTATTCTCTACATAACCATGTTTAAACCTACTATTTATGATGATGCAGTATGTTGCTACACCTATTACTCATACATAGCATAGACGGATATTGAGTGGACTGTCCTGCTTCTAATACTATTGTAGCGGGCGGTAATCACTACGATTTGATGGCTTAATGTTGAAGTGAATAATGAGCACTCAATAAGCCTTACCTTGGAGTGCGCTGTCGATCAGCAAGCACCACTATAAATAGAGACCGCCAGGAACACATCCTGGCGGTCTCTATACTCTTATTAGCGAATGACCTCTTTGATATGTAAATGACGTTCTACAGTGAGGTTCACGATCGTACCTCCAACGGATACCCATGGCCTCGTTGGATGAACTTGATCAGAGAATACGATCTCACCCATGCGGTCGTCACTTAGCTTCACAATCGTACCATTATGGAATTGAGTTACCTTTTCCACGAATATACGAACGTAAGATGGCTCAAGCTTGCCGAATGAATCACTCTGTATTTGTTCTAATACGAAGTAAGGAGACACGCCTTTACGATAGGATTTGTTGAGCGTCATCGCATGAAAGATATCAGCGATTGCCACAATCTTGGCATACGGATGAATTTTTGTTGCATCAATGCCCAGCGGATAGCCCGTTCCATCTACCTTCTCATGATGCTGGAGAGCAGATAGCTTAACGCCTTCATTGATAGCTGCAACGTTCTTGAGCAATTGATAACCTAGAACAGTATGGCGCTTCATCTCTTCTTGCTCTTCGATGGTTAGTGCAGTTGGCTTCATCAGAATCGTACGATCAATTCTAACATTGCCTACGTCATGAAGAAGACCAGCCAGAGCAACCTGCATCCAATCCTTCTGAGGTAGTCCAACCCACTGTGCAATTAAATAGGAGGTTAGCCCGCATGCCACACTATTGTGAATCAGGTAGTCAGTTTCGATGAAGTTGCGTGGAGCGAATGTCAGCACGCTGTAGCTCTTCACATGCTGCAGCAAATTCTCCAGCTGCGTTCGAATATCCATTACTGGCATCCCTTGTCCGGATGAGAAGTTATTGAATACCTTCTTCAGCAAAGCTACCATTTTGTCATACTCATCATGCAGCTGAGAAGCCGGCATCACTGGTTTGTTGTCTACCTGCTTCTCTTCCTTCGTTTGTACTGCAATTCCAGGCAGCGATTCAATCGCTATCGTGGGAACAAGGAAAGCTTGCATGATTTCAAGTTCTCGAGGAGTAATGACCTTACCCTTGTGGAGCAAAACACCGCCAAGTGGGGTGAGGACATCTTCGCCGATCTTATCGCCTAACTTCACTTGTGATAAAGTGACTGTTGTCACAACGGTCCCCTCCCCTGTACGTTACTTCCGTGTTGGACCTCTTACTCTGTTGCTTCCGGCTCTGTTGAATCGAACTCGGCTAAGTCGCCGTCTTCCAACTCATCTTCGCTATCTTCACTGCGGGCAATACGAGTCACTGTAGCTACCGTATCATCATCGCGAGTATTAATCAGCTTAACCCCTTGCGTATTCCGTCCCATGGATGAGATACCCTCCATGCTTGTACGGATCAACGTCCCGGAGGCTGTCATGATCATCAAGTCCTCATCATTAACGACGACCTTCAGGCTGACAATCGGACCATTCTTATCCGTCACGTTGAGGGTCTTGATTCCTTTACCACCGCGGTTCTGAATGCGATATTCATTCATCGGCGTCCGCTTGCCATAGCCTTTGGACGTTACGATAAGCACATCGTTATCCGGAACAACGACATCCATATCAATGACAATATCGTCATCGTCTAGTTGAATACCTTTGACCCCTGTTGCAGAACGTCCCATCGAGCGTACGTCTTGCTCCGAGAAGCGGATAGACATCCCCTGAGCAGTACCCATTACGATCTCCTGGTTGCCGTCCGTCAGCTTCACTCCGATCAGATCATCATCCTCACGCAGCGAGATTGCAATCAATCCGACTTTGCGGATGTTGATGTAATCATCGAGCGGCGTTTTCTTCACAACGCCCTGACGGGTTGCAAAGAACAGATAACGTTCCGGATCGAAATCAGGCACAGGAATAACCGCATTAATGGTTTCACCTTGCTCAATCTGGATTAAGTTAATAATTGGCGTTCCGCGCGCCGTTCGGCTGAGGTCTGGAATTTCGTAGGCCTTCAGCTTATACACCTTGCCCTTATTAGAGAAGAAGAGCAAGTAGTGATGTGTATTAGAGACGAATAGATGCTCGACAAAGTCATGCTCCTTCGTATCCATACCGACAACGCCTTTACCGCCGCGCTTCTGGCTGCGATAGGTCGTTACTGGCAGACGCTTGATATAGCCAGTGTGAGTAATCGAGATAATAACATCCTCACGAGGAATTAGATCCTCGTCCATAATCTCTTCGTCGCTCATTGTAATTTCAGTACGACGCTCATCACCGAAACGATCTTTCATCTCGCTTAGCTCTTCGCTAATAATATTAAGAACCAGCTGCTCATCAGCGAGAATGGCTCTGAACTCTGCTATTTTCTTCAGCAGCTCTGCATATTCCGCTTCAATCTTGTCACGTTCAAGTCCTGTTAGACGCTGCAAGCGCATATCGAGAATGGCTTGTGCCTGCTCATAGCTAAGAGCGAAGCGACTAATCAGGCCCTCTCTTGCTTCGTCAGCAGTCTGAGATTTACGAATTAACGCAATAACCTCATCCAGATGATCAAGCGCGATGCGCAAGCCTTCCAGGATATGTGCACGCGCTTCTGCTTTCTTCAGTTCGTATTCCGTACGACGACGGATAACTTCGATCTGATGCTGCAAATAGTAGTACAGCATATCGCGGAGATTCAGCGTTTTGGGCTCGCCGTTAACGAGTGCGAGCATGTTAATGCCGAAGTTTGACTGCATTTGTGTTTGTTTATATAAATTATTAAGGACTACGCTTGGATTAACGTCACGACGAAGCTCAATGACGACACGCATACCATTGCGATCTGATTCATCACGCAGGTCAGTAATGCCATCAATCTTCTTCTCACGAACGAGCTCAGCGATCTTCTCTACTAGACGAGCTTTGTTCACCTGATACGGCAGCTCATAGACAATGATACGAGCTTTGTTGCCATTCTCTTCGATGATAGCCCGTGCCCGCATCGTTACCGTACCGCGTCCTGTCAAATAAGCTTGGCGAATACCATGGCGCCCCATGACAAAACCTGCTGTCGGGAAGTCTGGACCCTTCACAAAGTCTATTAATTCAAGAGGCGTAATATCAGGATTGCGGATTAGCGCTTGTACCCCATCAATGACTTCACTCAAGTTATGCGGTGGAATATTCGTAGCCATACCAACAGCAATTCCTGTTACACCATTGACTAAGAGGTTAGGGAACCTTGCTGGCAATACAGCTGGCTCATTCTCTTCACCATCATAGTTGGGAATAAAGTCGACCGTTTCTTTGTTGAGGTCACGAAGCATTTCCATCGCAATCTTGGATAGACGGGCTTCCGTATACCTCATTGCTGCTGCCATATCTCCATCGACGGAACCGAAGTTGCCATGTCCATCAACGAGCATATAACGCATAGAGAAGTCTTGTGCCATCCGGACCATTGCTTCATAAACGGATGAATCACCGTGTGGGTGATACTTACCGATAACTTCGCCTACGATCCTCGCAGACTTCTTATGAGGTTTATCCGACGACATACCCAGCTCTGACATCGCAAACAAAATACGGCGATGCACTGGCTTAAGACCATCCCTTACATCTGGAAGAGCGCGGCTGACGATAATACTCATCGCATAATCCATAAAGGAATCACGCATCTCCGTACCGATCTCACGGTCTTTTATTTGTGAATGTTGTTGATCTTCCGCCATGTTTTACCTCCCTGACGTCATCTATCTGCAAACCTATAAATCACATTAACCCATTATATTACTTTCACAAATTAGGTGCTGCTAAACCCTCGCACACCTTTTTTGTACATAAACCTTAAAATCTAGTCATTCATCGACAAAAAAATAGGTAAATCACCGTTTTCGATCACTGTCCTGCTGCCATAAAATAAACAGACCCAACTTCCATTATACCACTCAATCCAAAGTCTGTCTCCTGCTGGATTACAATCCAATGACAATGACAGAGACTTTTAGGAAAGGAGAAACGACTTGGCTATTCAACGCGTTAAAAGCAAGCTAGCAAAAACGAAAGTGCTTCTTCGATCTGATTATTTGCGAGATTATATTCCCTCTACCAAGACCTTCAGCTACGATGTACTGCATGATATGCTGCATGATTACGGCATGGTATACGTGAAGCCGGTGAATGGCACGTATGGTAGCGGCGTTACTAGAGTCGAGCGCTTAAGCGCGCCAAGCAGTGGATTCAAGTATCAGCTAGGTACAACCATTAGAACGTTTGCTACCTTAGACCTTCTATATCAGTGTCTATTGCCCCGCACCAAGCGTAAACAGTATCTCGTTCAAAAAGGGATTCATCTGCTCAAGCATCAGAACCGTCGCTTCGATATTCGGGTTATGGTTCAGAAGAATCCCAAGAATGAGTGGGAAGCAACCGGCATTATCGGACGCCTCTCCCATCCTGGGAAGATTGTCACCAACTATCATAGCGGCGGCACACCTATGGCCTTCGAACGCTTAATGACCGGCCACTTATCCGCAGACGAGCAAGCTGCCTATCGAATCAGGCTCAACAAGCTCAGCCTAGCTATCGTGAATCAAATGCAGCAAGCCTACCCAGGCATAAAAGAAATCGGAGTCGACATCGCCATTGATACGAAGCTGCATCCTTGGATTCTTGAGGTCAATACTTGCCCCGACCCGTATATTTTTCTCAAGCTGAAGGACAAAGCTGTTTTCCGTAAAATCTATCGCTACGCTGTGGCCTATGGCCGCTATAAAAAGAAATAGCCGTCCCTCGGGACGGCTTTTCTCTAGCAAACACTATATATCCAGGTTCTTAACATTCTTCGCAAATTGTTGAATGAACTCACGGCGCGGCTCTACGTTGTCACCCATCAGCGTATCGAAGATTACATCTGCTTCAATAGCGTCATCGATTGTAACCTGCAGCATAGAACGGCTCTCGGGGTCCATAGTTGTCTCCCACAGCTGAGTAGCATTCATCTCTCCAAGACCTTTATACCGCTGTACGTTCACTTTAACGCCTTCACCGAACTCAGCAATAATCTGGTCGCGCTCCTGCTCCGACTGTGCATAGCGGATGACTTTATTGCGCTCCACCTTGAAGAGCGGCGGCTGTGCAATGTACACATAGCCTGCTTCGATAATTTTCCGCATGTAGCGGAAGAAGAACGTCAGCATCAGTGTCCGGATATGAGCGCCATCGACGTCGGCATCGGTCATGATGATCACTTTGTGGTAACGGGCTTTGGAAATGTCGAAGTCATCGCTGATCCCCGTACCAAGCGCTGTAATAATCGCGCGAATCTCGGCATTGCCAAGAATACGATCAAGTCTAGCACGCTCTACGTTCAATATTTTACCACGAAGCGGCAGTATCGCTTGGAAGTGACGGTCGCGTCCCTGCTTAGCGGAACCACCTGCGGAGTCACCTTCTACGATGTACAATTCACTGATCGCTGCATCCTTGGAAGAGCAGTCTGCCAGCTTACCAGGCAGGGAGCTTACTTCAAGCGCACTCTTACGGCGTGTCAGCTCACGTGCTTTGCGAGCGGCTTCTCGTGCTCTAGCGGCTTGCAGTCCTTTTTCCACGATTTTACGTGAAACTGAAGGATTCTCCTCAAGAAACTCTTGAAGCTTCTCAGCTAAGAAGGATTCGACTATGCCGCGAACCTCACTGTTGCCAAGCTTCGTCTTCGTTTGCCCTTCGAATTGCGGCTCTGGAATTTTGACAGAAATAATCGCCGTCAAGCCTTCCCGAACATCATCTCCGGAGAAGTTGTTGTCGTTGTCCTTAATCAAGCTGTTCTTCCGAGAATAATCATTGATTACACGGGTCAATGCGCTCTTGAAGCCGGACTCATGCGTACCGCCCTCATGCGTATTGATGTTGTTGGCGAAGGAATGCAGGTTCTCACTGTATCCGTCATTGTACTGCAGTGATACCTCAACTTGGATATGATCCTTGGAGCCTTCCACATAGATCGGAACCTCGTGAAGAGCCTCTTTGTTGCGGTTCAAATATTTGACGAATTCAATAATACCGCCTTCGAACTTGAACGAATTGCTTACTCCCGTACGCTCATCTGTAAGAACAAGCTCAATGCCTTTATTCAAGAACGCCAGCTCGCGAACACGCGTCTGCAGCGTCTCATATTCGAACACGGTCGTTTCCGTGAAAATCTCTGGGTCAGGCTTAAACCGTACAGTCGTCCCTGTCTCTTCGGACTCGCCTATGATCTTAATATCATACTGCGGCGCACCGCGGCGATATTCCTGCTGATAGACGTTGCCTTCCCGCTTAACAGTGACGACGACATGCTCAGATAACGCGTTCACGACGGATACACCAACCCCGTGCAAACCGCCGGATACCTTATAGCCCTCGCCGCCGAATTTACCGCCTGCGTGCAGTACGGTCATAACGACTTCAAGTGTCGATTTCTTAAGCTTCACATTCTCGCCGGTAGGAATACCGCGTCCGTTATCGACAACCGTAACACTATTGTCTTCGTGAATGGTAATCGTAATTTTATCGCAATAACCAGCTAAAGCTTCGTCAATACTATTATCAACGACCTCCCATACGAGATGGTGAAGACCTTTGCCGCTTGTGGAGCCAATATACATACCTGGACGCTTGCGTACAGCTTCCAAGCCCTCCAGAACCTGTATCTGACTCTCGTCATACGTATTCTGCTGCGGATTTAAAGACATTCTTGCTCACTGCTCCTCTCAACTGCTGTTCCTGATCGCCTTGGCTAGCTATTGGTTAACCGTTCGCCACAAAATGATGGGCTCGTTTCTTCAAGGTAGAGGATGATATCGGCGAATAATATATTTTTTGTTTCGTCACAACGATAGACTTGGGATCTTCCTCCCCTATCGTCTCAACGTCTTTGCGCTTGCGGGCACCCGCAACGAATTGCTTGGATAGCTTGGAGGATTGCTCTATTGATATATCGAAAATGGCTACCAGCTCGGCAGCCCGAATAATTTTCTCGCCGCCCAAATGGATATACATATTCTCCGCCTCCCGTATATGCGCTTATCAGCGCGTCACTCGGCCTTGCCGCACATCATAAATCCCAACATCCTGGAGCTTGTTGATATTCACGCTCTCAAGCCCAGTTGTCGTTATGAAGGTCTGCACTTTGCTCTGAAACGTCTCGATCAATTGTGTCTGACGATGCTGATCCAGCTCCGATAGCACATCATCGAGAAGCAGTAGTGGGTATTCCCCGATTTCTTCGCAAATAAGCTCGATTTCGGCCAGCTTTAACGATAAAGCGGTTGTGCGCTGCTGACCTTGGGAACCATATACGGATGCTTCTTTGCCGTTAATGAAGAAGGCTAAGTCATCCCGATGCGGCCCGACGAGCGATACCCCTCTGCGAATCTCCTGATCTTTCACCTGTGTTAACTTTATCATAAATTGCTCAAATAAAACAGATTCATCTTCGGATTCGCCGCCATCAAAGGACGGACGATACTCGATTGTCAGCTGTTCTCCGCCTGCTGTTATGCCGGAGTGAATCTGCTCTGCCCACCGTTGTAGTTTATGTATAAAGTGTTTCCTTTTTTTCATGATTTTAACACCATGCTCAGCGAGCTGCGCATTCCATACCTCCAGCATGGTCTGCTGAGCGCTTCCTGGTGTCGTCATTTTCAAAAAATTGTTGCGCTGCACGAGCACTTTGCCGTATTGCTGCAGCGTATGCAAATAGCCGGGCTGCACTTGACCGATTTCCATATCAAGAAACCGTCTGCGCACACCCGGCGTGCCTTTTACTATTTCGAGATCCTCTGGAGCGAACATCACGACATTAAGCGATCCTACGAAGTCACTTAGCTTGCGCTGTTCAAGTCCGTTGATCTTCGCTTTCTTGCCCTGTGTGGACAGCAGCAGATCCAGCTTCACCGTTCCGTAACGCTTCTCGACCTCACCATGAATACGAGCTGAGTCAGATTCCCATCCGATCAGCTCTTTATCCTTGGATGTACGATGCGATTTCGTAATGGCGAGCGCGAAGATCGCCTCCAGCAGATTGGTTTTCCCTTGCGCATTAGGACCGACGAACAAGTTAACCTTATTGTCTGTCTTCAGCTCAAGCTGCTCATAATTACGATAGTTCTGCAGTTGAATACTGTTTAGAAACACTTATGCTCGTCCCCCCGGCTCTCGTAATCCTCTTAATTACCGGTAACCGTAAAGACGCCGCAACCGTCTACTTCTACGCGATCACCGACATACAGCTTCCTGCCTCGGCGGTTATCGGCTTCTCCGTTAATTTCAACTTTCGTTTCCTGTAGAAAAAATTTAGCGTGTCCACCTGTGGATATACAATCAGCCAGCTTTAGAAACTGTCCGAGCGTAATATATTCGGTCCGAATGGCGATTTCCTTCATCCGTTCTTTCACTTTCCTCTCTGTTACGTACGCTGCTGTTATTAGGCAGTCGTCCGGTAAGGCAAAATCACATACATGTTGTAAGCATGGTCGATCGGTTTGATGACAATCGGGCTCATGGCTCCTGTAAATCCGATGAAAATCTGTTCGCTGTCAATAACCTTCAGCACATCGAGCATATATTTGGAGTTGAATGCAATGCGAAGCGCTTCGCCGTTGAATTCTTTGGCATCAAGCTGCTCTTTGACACGTCCGAGCTCAGTTGAGCTTGAAGAAACCTCAATGGAGCCATCATCAAGTGTAACAAGACGAACGATATTCGTCTTCTCTTCTCTAGACATCAGATAGGCGCGGTCGATCGCATCCGTTAAATTTTTGGTATCAAGAACCAGTTCTGTTTTGAATACGGTCGGAATAATTTTGGAAGTGTCGGGATAAGTCCCGTCCAGCATCCTTGTGTAGAAGAGCACGTTGCCGATTTTGAAGAGGACCTGATTGTCCGCAACAACGATATCAACAAGACCATTTTGCTCTGGGACAAGCTTGGACAGCTCGACTAACGTTTTGGCAGCGATAACGACATTGTTGAACCGGTATTCCGAATCCGTATCAGCATTGGCGCTTCGGCTTGCTAAGCGGTGGCGGTCAGTCGCCACGAACTTCAGCTGCTTATCCTGTAGACTCCATAACACACCGGTTAGAATCGGAGTCTGTTCATTGACTGAAGCAGCTAGTACCGTCTGCCGGATCATCGACTTCAACAGATCGCCTGGCATTTGGAACAATTCATTATGCTCAATAGATGGCAGGATCGGGAATTCTTCTGGATCAAGTCCCACCATTTGGATATCCGTGGAGCCAGAACGAATGAGTGTCTGGAATTGATGGCTAACTTCGATCTCAACATTGTCGGAAGGGAGCTTTTTAACGATTTCCACAAAAAATTTAGCTGGAAGCACAACACTTCCGGGTTTATCCACATGTGCATTAATTATTCCTTCACGTTCTACGGGAATAAAGCTTTGAATAGATATATCTGTATCGCTGGCTGTTAAGGTTACCCCTTGATGTGTAACTTCGATCTTGATACCGCCAAGAATCGGAATGGTGGGACGTGAGGATGCTGCTTTGGCAACTTGTTGGATCGCTTCGTTCAATTCATGTTTAGAAATCGTTAATTTCATGGTTTCACTCCTAAAATCCGTGTAGGATCGAATCGTTTTTGTACCCGAGCGACGCAGTCGTTTCGGCCATGTATTGATGATGTTTTTTATTAAAAATATAGTAGTCGTAGTAGTAGGCGGCCTGAATATGTGGATAAGTGTTCAAAACACCGATAAAGCAAGCCTATCCACATGTGTATAGAGTGTGCATAGGCTTGCTTCTTATTTCTTATGAAAGTGAATAACTTTTACACGTTTTCCCGGGATCTTGCGAGCATACCATACGGCTACGTGTGGTTTTTTATTTTTTCGGTTAAATTTTGCAGAATTTTGAACAATTCCTGATCCACCTTCAGCTGCTGCGTAATTTTCTCATGGGCATGGATGACTGTCGTATGATCGCGTCCGCCGAAAGCTTCACCGATCTTCGGCAAGGAATAGTCAGTCAGCTCACGTGATAAATACATCGCAATTTGACGTGGATAAGCGACGGCTCTTGTCCGCTTCCGAGCTTTGAACTCCTCCAGACGAAGTCCGTAGAACTCGCCCACCTTCTGCTGAATATCGTTAATGGTGATCATTTTGGGCCGGCTCGAAGGAATAATATCCTTCAGCGCCTCAGCTGCCAGATGGGACGAAATATCCTGGTTAATGAGCGAGGAATAGGCTACAACCCGGATGAGAGCACCCTCTAGCTCACGAATATTAGTGTCGATCTGGCTTGCAATATAGACCATTGCTTCATTCGGAATATCCAGGTTCTCGGCCTTGGCTTTCTTGCGAAGAATGGCGATCCTCGTCTCCAGATCCGGTGCCTGGATATCGGTAATCAATCCCCATTCGAATCGCGAACGAAGCCTTTCCTCAAGCGTTGGAATTTCTTTGGGCGTACGGTCACTTGAGATGACAATCTGCTTCCGCTCCTCATGCAAAGCGTTGAACGTGTGGAAGAACTCTTCCTGCGTCCCGTCTTTGCCGGCTAGAAACTGAATATCATCGATAAGCAGCACGTCGATATTACGGTATTTGTTACGGAAGCTTTCACCGCGGTTATCGCGAATCGCATTGATGAACTCATTGGTGAATTTCTCGGATGAAATATACATAATTTTCGTGCTGGGATTGTGGTCCATGATATAGTGGCCGATTGCATGCATAAGATGTGTCTTGCCGAGTCCTACTCCCCCATAGAGAAACAGTGGATTATAGGCCTTGGCCGGCGCTTCCGCTACCGCCAGCGACGCAGCATGCGCGAACCGATTGTTCGCACCGATTACGAAGGTTTCAAACGTATATTTTGGATTAAGCATATGGGAATGCGTTTCTTCCTGAATAACAGGCACATCCATAATATTAGGCTGGAATGCAGGAACAGGTTCCGCGCTTTTAGCCTCTTCAATCGAAAAACGGACGTCGACTTGTCTGCCGAGAAATTCAAACAAGGTTGTGCGGATTAATTTTGTATAACGGCCTTCCAGCCATTCAGCGGCAAATGTTGTCGGTGCCGTAACTTCAAGCAGTGAATCATTGACAAAAGAAGCCTTCGTCGCTTTAAACCAAGTATCGAAACTCGGCTTGCTCAGCTTCGTCTGGATGATTGACAACACTTGCTGCCATAAATCGTAGGTATGGCTGTCCACAGACGTCACTCCTTATCAGAATCGCCGAATAGGCGCAATTAAGCCATATAATGTCGAATGAATGGGTTTTATACCGAAATACATCCACAATATAAAGGATTATAGAAAGTTGAGTTATAAGTAGGGGATAAGTTTGTGCACAATTCTATCCACAGGCTGTTAATAAGATTGTGGAATAGGTATGGGTATCCACACGGAAAACATAATAATCATAGCAAAAGATCCCTTGTATTTCAACGGATTGCGATATTTTATCCACAAATTCAAGAACTTGTGCATAGAAGTTATGGACAACACTATATATTGTTTATATCATGTTACCATTTCGACAAAGTTCGTCGTGGACCGGAAAAAACTATGCACATGTTACTAGTTTGCCGAATAAGGGGATGGTTTCATACCTTTATCCACAATTTTTGGTGGATGCTCATTTTATTGACTTTTTGAGTCCCACATGGTTTAATTGAAAAAGCGTATTTTTAAAAAAAGAGGGCGGCCTATGCCGTTTCTGTTTCAAGTATTGGAGGTGCAGATCAATGAGACCTACATTTAAACCGAATGTAAGCAAACGTGCGAAAGTGCATGGCTTCCGCAAACGCATGAGCTCGAAAAACGGACGTAAAGTTTTGGCAGCGCGTCGTCTTAAAGGAAGAAAAGTTCTTAGCGCATAAGCAAGAGACCACGTCGGGTGGTCTTTTTTTTTGCCTTGCTGGCGATACTGCTTGTATAGATTAGCTATTATTTATTATTTATAAGGAAAGAACGGTGAACCTAGTCGTGCAAAGAAAACTGCGCCTGCAGAGTCGTGCGGATTTCAACCGTATTTACCGAGCAGGCAAATCGTTTGCTAATGGGCAGTTTGTCGTCTATTGGTCGAAGCAGCCAGTGGCGGAACCGTTCCGACTGGGTGTCTCTGCAAGCAAGAAGATTGGCAATGCAGTAGTCCGTAACCGGATGAGGCGGGTAATTAAGGAGATTGTTCGATTGAATGGGGAGAGAATTGTGCCTCATATCGACTTTATTCTTATAGTAAGGAAACCAGCTGCTGCAATGGAGACGAAACAGCTGGAAAAGAGCATTATGCATGTGCTGAAAAAGGCAGGTTTATTGAAAAAAGAAGAGCGGTTACAACGCTAAAGGATTAGCATGTGGATAATGTTTCTTTGTCCTATAAATTATGGTATAGTTTGATAGGATACGAAAGTCTAATTAGTATTGGACTGTACAGTTATCTATAACAGCTGCCCGAAGCGAGTTCGTCTTCATCTTAAGATGGCGATTCGTTTCTGTTTTGGTTGTAATGTACTGGCTCTTAGAGAGGAGATTTCATGTTGTTTCGGAATGTTAACCGCAAAACGCTAGTTGTATTAGGTTTAGCACTGATGATGGCCGTTCTCGCAGGATGCGGAACACCCATTGATCAGACGACAAGTACCGAAGATTTGCAGCACGGTAACTTCTGGCAGAAGAACGTCGTTTATTATTTTGCACTTACCCTTGATACGTTCGCGGATTGGTTCAATGGATCCTATGGGCTAGCAATTCTGCTCATTACGATTATCGTGAGAACCGCAATACTGCCATTAACGCTCAAGCAGTATCGCAGCTCGAAGGCGATGCAGGCTATTCAGCCGCAAATGGCTGAGATTAAGAAGAAATATAAGGATAATCCGCAAAAGCAGCAGGAAGAGACGATGAAGCTGTTCCAACAGCACCAGGTTAATCCGATGGCGGGTTGTTTACCGCTGATCGTGCAGATGCCGGTGTTCATCGCGCTGTATAATGCGATTTATATGAATCCGGATGTTCGTACGCATGAGTTTTTAGGCTTGGAGCTGGGTGCACCAGGCCCATGGTATTTCCTGCCGCTCATTGCGGCCGCAACAACTTTTGTACAATCGAAGATGATGCAGAAGCAGCAGACGCAAACGATGCCAGGTATGGGTATGATGCTAGCGATCTTCCCAGTTCTGATCTTCGTTATGGCTTTGAATTTCCCATCCGCTTTGCCGCTGTATTGGATATTCAGTAATATCTATACAATTGTTCAGAACTACTTCATGTATGTTCGTAATTCTGACAAGGGTAAGGAGGCCCTCGCGAAATGAAGAAAATCGTTGCATCAGGAAAGACGATAGAGGATGCTGTCAGAAGTGGTTTGTCACAATTAAATGTAACCGAGGATCGCGTTAAGGTGTCGGTAGTGGAGCAGCCTGCTAAGGGGTTGTTCGGCTTATTCGGCGTGAAAGAAGCAAAAGTGGAACTTGAGCTTATACCTGATCCAAAAAGTGAAGCAGAGCAATTTCTTCGTGAAGTGGCAAGTACGATGGGCATAGATGTAGCTATCGAACAGAAACAAACGAGAGAAGGCACTCATCTGTCCATATCGGGCGGGGGAGATCTCGGCATGCTGATTGGGCGCCGCGGGCAGACGCTCGATGCGCTGCAGTACTTGGTTAACATTGTGGCTAATCGGTATTCCGACAGTCATCTGCGTGTCGTGCTTGATGCAGAGGATTTTCGCGAGAGGCGCCGCAAGACGCTTGGAGAATTATCTGAGCGCTTGGCGGGAAGGGTAATCCGTACAAGAAAAGAAGTTGTACTGGAGCCTATGTCACCGCATGAGCGCAAGGTTATTCACTCCCAACTGCAGAACCACCCTAGAGTGAAAACGTACAGTAAAGGCGATGAGCCGAACCGGCGAGTCGTAATAGCTTTAAGAGACAAGCAGATTTAAATAATGGATGACGCTACATTAATTCGCAGCAATGGCTCTCGTGGTCATTGCTGTTTTTCCATTTGAGAGGTGCTGACACAAGGTGATACAAGATACAATTGCAGCTATTTCGACAGCAATCGGAGAAGGCGGCATTGCGATAATACGTGTAAGCGGTCCGGATGCGATTGCAGGTACTGCACACATATTCCAATCACGAACAGATCTTCGTGAGGCGGCAACCCACTCCGTTCATTACGGGCACATTGTGGATCCCGTTAACGGTGAACAAGTTGAAGAAGTCATCGTCACGCTGATGAGAGGGCCGCGTTCCTTCACAGCTGAGGACGTTGTAGAGATAAATGCGCATGGAGGCGTTGTTGCTGTCAAGAAGGTGCTTGATGTTGTTCTGAGACAAGAGGGCATGCGACTCGCAGAGCCCGGAGAGTTCACGAAGAGAGCGTTCATTAATGGGCGTATTGACCTCATGCAGGCGGAAGCGGTCATCGATCTTATTCGTTCCAAATCGGATCGGGCTTTCTCCATTGCAAGGAAGCAGGCAGAGGGAACACTGTCGAGACGGATCAAAGCGCTTCGTCAGACCGTTATTGAGCTGCTGGCTCATATTGAAGTGAACATTGATTATCCAGAGCATGATGTTGAAGAAATGACGAGCGCCTATATTCGGGAGCAGAGTGGTAGTGCGCTTGGAGAAATTGCCAAGCTGTTAAAAACGGCAAGCGAAGGCAAAATATTAAGAGAAGGCATTATGACAGCAATCGTCGGACGGCCAAATGTTGGGAAGTCTTCGCTGCTTAATGCACTCGCGCAAGAGAATAAAGCGATCGTAACAGATATACCGGGGACGACCCGTGATGTAATAGAAGAGTATGTAACGCTTAACAATATTCCGCTTAGATTGCTGGATACAGCCGGTATTCGTGAGACGAATGATATTGTGGAGCGAATGGGTGTTGAGCGTTCTCATTCTGCTCTAGAGGATGCGGATTTGATTTTATTCGTGCTGAATTACAATGAACCGCTGCATGATGATGATCGTATGCTGCTGGAGAAGGTGCAAGATCGGCAAATAATCGTTATTATTAATAAAACGGATCTGCCCGGCAATCTCGATATGAGTGAGATTGAAGCACGCTTCAAGCCGGAAGCCATCGTTCATATGTCCGTGCTTGAGGAAGAAGGGCTTGATCAGCTGGAGAAGGCAATCAGCCAAATGTTCTTCGAGGGGCAGCTGGACTCAGGTGATCTGACTTATGTCAGCAACGTTCGTCATATTTCTTTGTTGAAGCGAGCGCAGCAATCCTTGCTGGATTCCATTGAAGCGTCGGATGCAGGTATACCGATTGACTTGATTCAGATTGATGTAAGATCGGCTTGGGAGTCGCTAGGGGAGATTCTTGGTGATGAGGCAGGCGATTCATTAATAGATCAAATTTTTTCCCAATTCTGTTTGGGCAAGTAAGCAAGCAAGACTTATAAGTGACGAGATGAGTAGAGTACGCGGTGTGAATTCCGTTCTATAGCCTAGTCACTCCAGGAGGGTGAAACGAATGACTTATGAAGCAGGTCAATATGATGTGATTGTCGTAGGAGCGGGCCATGCAGGCTGCGAATCAGCACTTGCTGCAGCGCGAATGGGCGCTGAAACGCTGCTGCTCACAATCAATCTAGACATGGTAGCGTTCATGCCTTGCAATCCGTCTATCGGCGGTCCAGCAAAAGGGCATGTTGTACGTGAAATCGATGCACTTGGCGGAGAGATGGGCCGTAACATCGATAAAACGTTTATTCAAATGAGGATGCTGAACACGGGCAAAGGTCCAGCGGTGCATGCACTGCGTGCACAGGCGGATAAGTTCTCCTATCAGCATACTATGAAAAAAACAATTGAAGAGACTGACCACCTGACACTTCGCCAGGGAATGGCTGAAGAGCTCATTGTCGAGGACGGCAAGATATCGGGTATCGTGACGAAGACAGGTGCAATCTACCGAGCTAAGGCAGTTGTTATTACGACAGGCACCTACTTGCGCGGCAAGATCATCATGGGTGAATTGATGTACGAGAGCGGCCCTAACAATCAACAGCCTTCACTTAAATTATCCGCAAGCCTGAAGGAGCATGGCTTCGAGCTTGTTCGCTTCAAGACGGGTACACCTCCGCGTGTTCACAAAGATACGATTGATTTCTCCAAAACTGAAATTCAACCCGGTGATGATAAGCCGAAGTTCTTCTCACATGAGACGGTATCATCCAATAATGAGCAATTGCCATGCTGGCTGACGTATACGTCAGCAGCTACCCACAAAATTATTAATGATAATCTGCATCGTGCACCGATGTTCTCTGGAGCTATCGAGGGAACAGGTCCGCGGTACTGCCCATCAATTGAAGATAAAATTGTGCGTTTCGCTGACAAGCCGAAGCATCAAATCTTTTTGGAGCCAGAAGGCAAAGACACGTCCGAATACTATGTCCAAGGGTTATCGACTAGTATGCCTGAGGATGTACAGCTAAGCATATTGCGTTCGATACCTGGGCTTGAAAAGGTTGAGATGATGCGTAATGGCTATGCGATTGAGTATGATGCAGTTGTTCCTACACAGCTGTGGCCTTCGCTTGAGACAAAAGTCGTTGATGGCTTATTCACAGCGGGACAGATCAACGGGACGTCCGGCTATGAAGAAGCAGCAGGTCAAGGTATTATTGCGGGTATTAATGCAGCACGCAAGGTACAGGGTAAAGAAGCGGTTATTATTGGCCGTTCGCAAGGATATATTGGCGTTATGATTGATGATCTAGTCACTAAGGGTACAAGTGATCCATATCGCTTGCTAACCTCTCGTGCGGAGTATCGCCTATTGCTGCGTCATGACAATGCGGACCAGCGTCTAACGCCAACTGGCTATGAGATAGGCTTGATCTCGGAAGAACGGTATCAAGCGTTCTTGACGAAGGAAGAGATCGTGGCACAAGAGGTAGAGCGTCTTCGCACAGCGAAGGTAAGACCAGATGTAGCGGCTGCTATGCTGGAAGCTGCTGAGTCTACAGCACTGACGAACAGTGTTGATGCGTTGTCACTGCTTCGTCGTCCAGAGCTTACTTACGCTATGCTGGAGACGGTTGTTCCATCTGAGCTTCCGCTGACAGAGGAAATGAAGCTGCAGGTTGAAATCCAGATTAAGTACGCAGGTTATATAGAGAAACAGCTGCTGCAGGTTGAGCGACTGAACAAAATGGAGAAGAAAAAAATTCCGGATGACATCGAATACGCTGATGTTCATGGACTTGCTTCTGAGGCGAAGCAAAAGCTCGCAGCTATCAGGCCATTGTCCATTGGTCAAGCTTCACGGATCGCTGGAGTAACACCGGCAGACATTTCTATTCTGCTCGTGTATCTGGAACATTATAATCGAGTGACGGCAGCGAGAGGATAAGGTATGGAAGAGACAAATAATTGGTTTGTTAAGCTGATGGAGGAGAAGGGGATATTGTTATCTTCTGAGCAACTCCATCAATTCGATACGTATTTCAGAGTATTGGTTGATTGGAATGAACGAATGAATCTTACAGGCATTACGGAGAGAGCAGCGGTATACGAGAAGCATTTCTATGATTCTGTTGCTTTATCATTCTTCGTAGATATGCAGGCAGTTGATAAAATAGCAGATATAGGGTCAGGAGCGGGTTTTCCCAGCATACCACTTAAGATCTGTTTTCCTCATCTAAAGATTGTCATTGTAGATTCTTTGAACAAGCGGATTCAATTCCTCAATCATTTAGTTGAACAATTGGGAATCTCGGATGTTCAGTGCGTACATGGTCGTGCAGAGGATATCGGAAGATTACCTGAGCACAGAGACCAATATGATCTGGTTACAGCTAGGGCAGTGGCCAGGTTAAATGTGTTGAATGAATTCTGTCTACCTTTCACTCGCAAGCAGGGTGCTTTTGCTGCAATGAAGGGTTCACAGAGTGAGGATGAAGTGAAGGAAGCTTCCAGAAGTCTGAAGGAACTGAAGAGCAAGGTTCTCTCTCAGCATGCCTTCAAGCTTCCATTCGAACAATCCGAACGTCATATTGTTCTTATCCAGAAGCTTGATGCTACACCACGACTATATCCACGCAAGGCAGGGACACCTATCAAGCAGCCGATTGTATAAGAGGAAGTACACGAAGGCCTTCTTGGCTGAACCTAAGACATCCATTGTTTCACGTGAAACAATGGATGTCTTTTTTTGTATATTACTATATTAATATATTGGAATAATTTCGTTTATTTATATACAGGAGAAGGTTTGTCAAGCAGGAGATCAGATGGTGAGAGGCGAATTTATGTTAGTAAAGAAGATGACTCGGTACAGATGCAAATCACTGCCTAGTAACGGTTCTATTCTATAAGAAGCTTTTCTATTAGTTTTAGTTGTTTATGTACTCCAGTAAGGATAAAATGGTAGTAGCGGAATCTTTTTCTGGATGAGCTAGAAGAAGATGTTCGATTACACATAGCAGCACATCTTTGAGACCAATTCTTGAGGTGAGATTGGTTTCTTGGTCGGGTGGTAGTAGATAATATGAAAGAACAACTTTCTCGTTTGTTCGGTCTTAACGATCAACGCAGTAGTCATGAAGAAGTTCGGCAAATTCCAATTCAAGAGATTGACACGAGTCCGTTTCAGCCGAGAACCATATTCGACGATGATCGTATTGAAGAGCTTTGTCAAACGATCAAAACCCATGGTGTTATTCAGCCTATCGTCGTTCGTATTCGTAATAATAGATATGAGATTATTGCGGGTGAACGCAGGTGGCGTGCGGTTACCAAGCTCGGTCATGATACGATTCCGGCAATTATTCGTGAATTTAATGACTCTCAGACTGCATCTATCGCATTAATCGAAAACCTACAGCGTGAAAACTTAACCGCTATTGAAGAAGCGGTTGCCTATCAGAAGCTGATTGAGCTGCATTCATTAACACAAGAGAGCTTGGCGCAACGTCTAGGTAAGAGTCAATCTACGATTGCTAATAAGCTTCGTCTGTTGGCACTAAGCGACATCGTTAAGAATGCTCTGATTGAGCGTAAAATAACGGAACGTCATGCTCGTGCACTGCTGTCCCTAGACACTGAAGATTTGCAGCATCAAGTGCTTGAGGAAATCATTACTAAAGGTTTAAATGTGAAACAAACGGAAGTGCGCATTGCTTTCTTGAAAGAAACGACTAAAATGAAGAAAGCGAAGCGAATATCTTTCACGAAAGATGTACGGCTTGCTTTGAACACGATTCGTCAATCGATTGAAATGGTGTCTGGATCGGGCTTGCAGATTAAGACTAACGAGAAGGATCATGAAGATCACTACGAAATCGTTATTCAAATACCTAAAAGATAGACTCATATATTAGTCTAATAATAGCGCTTGCTATATGCCGTCCCTGCTGGGGACGGCGAATCCGTTTATACGTAAAGTTGTTGTTATGAGACAAGCATCATGCGAGAAAAAGTTTTTACACACAGAGGTGAAAAGTTTTGTCTAAAATTATAGCAATAGCTAACCAAAAGGGTGGCGTTGGCAAGACGACGACATCGGTTAATCTAGGGGCTTGTCTAGCCTCTCTAGGACGCCGGGTGCTGCTAGTTGATATTGACCCACAGGGCAATACTACGAGCGGCGTAGGCGTAAACAAAGCGGATGTAGAGAATTGTATTTATGATGTTCTGATTAATGACGTCCATCCGAAGGATGCGATGGCGGAGACAGCGATACCGGGTCTGAAAATTATACCCGCGACCATTCAGCTCGCAGGGGCTGAGATTGAGATGGTACCGACGATATCGCGTGAGCTTCGTCTGAAGAAGGCACTTCACTTGGTGAAGGATCAGTTCGATTATATTCTCATCGATTGTCCACCTTCGCTCGGTCTGCTTACGATTAATTCATTAACAGCTGCTGATTCTGTCATCATACCTATTCAGTGTGAGTATTATGCGCTTGAAGGCTTGAGCCAATTGCTGAATACAGTGAGATTGGTTCAAAAGCATCTGAACACTACCCTTCAAATTGAAGGTGTTCTTCTCACAATGCTGGATGCTAGAACGAATCTAGGCATTCAAGTTATAGAAGAGGTTAAGAAGTATTTTCAGCAAAAGGTGTATCAGACGATCATACCGCGTAATGTTCGTTTGAGCGAAGCGCCTTCTCATGGACAAGCAATCATTACTTATGATCCGAGATCAAAAGGTGCAGAAGTTTATCTTGAACTCGCGAAGGAAGTGATTATGTATGAGCAAGCGGCTAGGTAGAGGGCTTGATGCGCTTATTCCATCGCTTTCAGTAAGCGAAGATGACAAAGTTATTGAAATCCCATTGGCTCAATTGCGTCCGAATCCGTATCAGCCTCGTAAAACGTTTGATGATGATTCTATTCGTGAATTAGCAGAGTCGATTAAGCAGCACGGTGTAATCCAACCAATAATTGTAAGAACTGTATTGAAGGGTTATGAGATTATTGCCGGCGAACGGCGATTCCGTGCTTCTCAACTATGCGGCAATGCAACGGTTCCAGCGGTTGTTCGGGCTTTCTCTGATCAACAGGTAATGGAAATTGCTCTAATAGAAAACCTTCAACGTGAGGATCTGAATGCGATTGAGGTGGCTATTGCTTACCAAGGGCTGATGGATAAATTCAAGCTTACACAGGAAGAACTTTCCATGAAGGTAGGCAAGTCGAGATCGCATATTGCGAACTTTGTAAGACTGCTTGCATTGCCAACAGAGATCAAGGACAATGTTTCACGTGGAACAATCTCGATGGGGCATGCTAGAGCGCTTGCTGGTATCAAAGATGGACCGGTTCAAAAAGAGCTGGCAGACTTGATCGTCGCCCAAGGGTGGAGCGTTCGTGAATTGGAAGAGGCGATTCAGAAGCTAGAGGAGAAAGAATCGGCGGACGAGGATAACAAAGTGAAGGCGAAGTCGAAGAAACGCGATCCGTATATAGAGAGCCTGGAAGAATCTCTGAGGGATCGATTCAAGACGACAGTGAAGATTAAACAGCAAAAAGATAAAGGTAAAATTGAGCTTCAATACTATAGCAAACAGGATTTGGAGAGATTGTTAGAGTTGCTCCAATACATGGCGTGATGTATAGAAGAAACATAGCATACCGAAGTTGTAATCTTTGATTCTAGAGATTAAACTAAGGTATGCTATTCTTATGATTATAACGACAGATGAGCCAGGGAGGGGAAGGCAATGGGGAATGAGACGGAGTCAATTGTGTATTTGGACCATGCTGCAACATCGTGGCCGAAGCCGAATTCTGTTATAGAAGCGGTCCAGCATGCAATGATGTTCGATGCGGCCAACCCTGGTCGGGGCAGCCATCGAATGGCGGTAAGATCGAGTAGAATTCTGTTTGATACACGTAAACAACTGAGTAAGTTGTTTCGGATTAAGAATCCGAATGATATAGCGTTCACAGCTAATACGACGGCAGCGTTGAATTTGGCTATAAAGGGTTTTGTAAAAGAGGGAGACCATGTTATAGCTACATCGGTCGAACATAATTCAGTAAGAAGACCGCTTGAGTTCCTGAAGCTGACGGCAGGTGTGCAAGTAAGTTATGTAGAAGCCGATGAAGAGGGACGCATTGCGGTGGAGCAAATAGCTGATCTCATTACAGATAAGACTACCCTAATCATTGTTAATCACAGCTCTAATCTTCTGGGTACAATAATGCCGATAGCGGCTATTGGAGAGTTAGCGAGAGATAGAGGGATAAAGCTTCTAGTCGATGCTGCGCAAAGTGCGGGGATACTGGATATTGAGGTCGAGGCAATGGGTATACATATGCTGGCCTTCCCAGGGCATAAGGGTCTGCTCGGTCCACAAGGCACAGGAGGGTTGTACATCCATCCGGATGTTGATCTAGTCCCACAATTGCATGGAGGGACAGGGAGTCAATCTGAGGCTCCTGAGCAGCCTAATATCCGACCTGATAAGTATGAGGCAGGTACGCAGAACACGCCTGGCTTGGCGGGGCTCAAGGCTGGTGTAGAGTATGTTCTGAATGAGTCTGTTCATAAGATTCATACTAAGGAATGGGAACTGACTCAGCGGATGATGGAAGGGCTGATGGGCATTGATGGTGTCCGTATTCTGGGGCCAAAGCTAGGTGAGGATCGAACAGGTATCGTGTCATTTGTTGCTCAAGGTATTGATCCATCGGAGATGTCATTTGTTCTGGATCAGCATTATAACCTAGCGGTGCGAGCTGGCTTTCACTGCACACCGCTTGCACATGCTTCGGCAGGTACGATAGAGAGCGGCGCTGTACGAGCAAGTGTAGGTTGTTTCACGACTGACGAAGAAGCTGAAGCACTCATTCATGCTGTGAAAGAGATAAGAAAGCATTATGCATTGTGACTTAACTAACTTGGGGGCGGAATAGGACGAGATGGACGAGTGGACGAATAACCCGATGAATGCTGTAACAGTTGTGCTTGCTTTGTTGTTTATCGTTTTTTTTATTAGAGTATTGGTTATAGGCAGTCGATTGAAAAAGCTGAGAAAGCAATACGTTGAAGTGATGGGCAATACAGGTATTGTGAATGTAGAAGATGTCATTATCGAGCTCAAATCGACAATCGCAGCTGGACAACAACAAACACAGCGTCTGCAAGATCAACTGAATGAGGTGCAGAAAAAACAGATGGATGAAAAGGGGCGTGTCGGCGTACTGCGGTACAATGCATTTTCTGATCAAGGAAGTGACTTAAGCTTCTCCATCGCAGTTGTCAATGCTTCGCAGGACGGAGTAGTGCTGTCTGGTATTCATAGTCGTGATAATACTTATGTATATGCTAAGCCGTTGGATAAAGGGGAATCTTCCTATCCGCTTACCCCGGAAGAGCGCAAAGCAATTGCTGAAGCGAAGTGAGCGAGTGTTAGAATCGTTCTGAAGATTGTTCGAGAGCTGCAGCTTGTTCTTTGGATAAAGAAGCATAAATACTGTTAGTAATTGCAGAGTATAAGCTGCAGGCAATTATATCGGCCATCTTCATCACGAGATGAAGGCGAGTATTCTGGAGGACGAAGTATTCCATGAAGCCGCCAACGTTCACGATGCCTGTGATATGAATATCACCGACAGGCGGGAGTTCCTTATTGACTCCGGCTCCTGGACGAACCGGACCTGTTCCTACATGAATGGACCCAATACTGGCTACTTGGCCAAGACAAGCGTCGATGCCAATGATGAACGGCTTACGATGATTGCGATTGATCTGCAGAAGCGTATCTTCCAGATTCATCGCATGGACAGGTTCTTCTAGTGTGCCATACAAGGAGAAGTGGGGACTTTGGTGCTTGGAGAGTGAGGTGCCGATTAGAGGACCGAGTGAATCACCGGTTGAACGATCCGTACCTACGCAGACGACTACAACAGGACGACCTCCAGACAATTCATTAATCATTAATGAAAGACGGTTAACAATTTGTCCAGCTGCATTCGTCTCCGTGTAAGGAACCTTCAATGGTACATCCATCATAAATGATAGTTTCATAGAATCCCCTCCATAAATGCCAATATGATACTAGTATATGGATGGGACAACCATTTTATACACGGAGAACGCAATAGTTTGGCTTTTATAAAAGAGGGAGAGGCGAGAGCATGCTATTAATTGCGTTTGATTCGACGCAGCAGGCGCTTCGAGCAGAGATGCTGCTGGAGTACGCTGAGGTTGAAATCGACATCTGTCCTACGCCGAAAGAGATTACAGCGGGATGTGCATTGTCGATCCATTTCCCAGAAGAGGATTACGAGACGGTGCAGCATGTCATTGCTACGGAAAGCGTGGACATACGAGGAATATTCAAACCAGTAGATAAAGGCTATGAGCAGGTTGGGCTATAAAAGGATGGTGAATTCGGATGAATTTACAGGTGTATACGCAGTTCATAGAATGGATTACGAACGCGGATACTTGGACAGATTTCGCAGAATCGATCGTTCGAATCTTGTTTATTCTAATTGTTGGACAGATCATTATATGGATTGGCGGCAAAACGATTGATCGTGTCGTGACGAATCGGGAGTCCAAGCGGCTAGCCCTGCAAGCAAGAAGGATGACGACAGTTGGCAAGCTGATGAAAAATGTTTTGTCCTATGTAGGGTATTTCATTATTGGCATGCTGATTCTGTCGGAGTTCGGCATTCAATTAGCACCATTGCTCGCAGGAGCAGGTGTGATCGGACTAGCGATAGGCTTCGGTGCACAGAGTCTGGTGAAGGACATTATTACAGGGTTTTTCATCATATTCGAGGATCAGTTCGCTGTAGGGGATGTCATTCAGACGGGGCAATTCAGAGGAACGGTTGAGGTCATCGGACTTCGAACGACACGAATACTAAGCTGGACTGGCGAGGTCCATATTATTCCGAATGGCAGCTTCATCGAAGTTACTAATTTCTCTGTTCATAATTCGATTGCCTTCGTTGACGTATCGATAAGCTATGAAGAGAACATGGATTATGCAGCTCAGATTATTCGTGATTCTGTTAATCAATTGGCAGATCCTAATCTGGTGAAGACGCCAGAGGTGCTGGGTATTCAGATGATCGGTACTTCGGAAGTGAAAATCCGAGTTATCGCTGAATGCTTGCCGAATACACACTTCGCTGTAGCAAGGCAGATGAATTTGATTATTAAAAAAGCGCTGGATGAGCATGGGATAGATACCCCTTATCCACGTATGGTGACGTATCATCGTGATGAGAGGGGTGGGGAGAAGGATGGAACGTAAGCAGTTCGAGCTTGGAGATATAGTGATGATGAAGAAGCAGCATCCATGCGGGTCCAATGAGATGGAGATCATACGAATGGGCATGGATATTCGGATCAAATGTGTAGGCTGCAAGCATAGTGTTCTTATTCCACGGGTTAAGTTCGAGAAGAACATGAAGAAAGTACTCCGCTCCGCCGCTTCGACAGATGATGAACAAGAGGCATAATCGCTCTCAGCATGAATACAACCTAACAATAGCCCCCTGCACATAGCTGCAGGGGGCTATTGTTAGGTTTGAGGTGAGTCAGGGTGAAGGGTGAAAGAGCGAATACAGGTCGTGGTAATAGACTAGGAAGCGTACGAGTATGTTAGAGCGCTGCAAGGGCAAGCAGGGTGTCTGTACAGGTAAGAGATGAAGCGTAGAGCCTGACGTATTATAGGCTGCGGACAAGGTGGTTCTGGTATCGTTGTGCTTGTTCAGAATACGATGGGGGATCGCTAACCTATATAGGACTATAGAGTAAGGCAGATGTGCAGCAGATTAGGCTTATAAAGAGTGAAAAACATGTTGCAATAAGACGAGCAATATGATAATATAAACTTTGCTTGACACTCGCGGAGAGGTACCCAAGAGGCCCAAGGGGGCTGACTCGAAATCAGCTAGGCGTGTCAAAGCGTGCGTGGGTTCGAATCCCACCTTCTCCGCCACTTATATAACTAATTCAAACCTCCTATGATTTGTAGGAGGTTTTTTTGTTGTGATTTTTTATGTTGGCTTTGGCTATGCTGGAAGACAGTAAGAAGGTAAGAGTGTGGGACGCAAGAAGGAGCTTCCATTAGAATATATGGTAGAATTATGGAGTTAGTTATAGTTGAGATTTCATCCTAAAAAGACCTCATGGTTTATAATTGCAATCATTGTCATTATAACTTTTTTGTCTGTTGTTGATGTAGACAGCGCAGAGGTTAAGGTTGTCAAACAATTGTTGATGTTATTTATTATAGTGGGGTTGGGCTTTCAGTCCTTCTTAGATTGGAAGTTTCTCAAGGGCTCGAAGCAATATATCGCTTCGCTTCACTTATGGTATTGATCATAGGTGTAACTAGCGTTTACTTTCTTATCTAATAAGTAAGTGTATTTTTATACAAAAGGGACCCCTTCCACAGCTGATGGGAGGGGTCCCTTTTGTGCTAAGTTAGGGCTGTTGATGCATCAAATGACTTTCTCGAGCTCACCCATGGATAGCGATTGCTCCGGCTTCTTCAATGACTTGGCTGCATAATACAAGAGGCCGATCAGCAGCCATCCTGAGCCTAGAAGTAAGGATGCATGATCCAGTAGAGTGATCAAATAAAAGACGAAGGCGGCACCGATTAGAGGGAATAGTAGCCTGAGTAGAAGGTCTTTGGGTTTGCGTTGTTTTTCTTTTATGAAATAGTGAAAGATAACGGACAGGTTAACGAAGAAGAAGGCAGTCAGAGCGCCGAAGCTGACGAACTTAATAGCTAATTCAAGACTGATAAAGAGCGAGCACAATGTAATGATGCTTACTAACACGATGTTGAATACAGGTGTGCGGTATTTGGGATGCACGGAACCGAATTTAGCCTTCGGCAGTAAGGAGGCTCTACCCATAACGAAGAGCAGCCGTGATACGGTTGTCAAGGAGGACATGCCTTGAGATAGGATAGAGAAAATGATGACGAAGGTGAAAACAGCAGCTAGTACGCTTCCTCCGATTGTCTGCATAAGCTCAAATCCAGCAGCATCAACATTGTTGAACAAGAATGTGGGATACATCTGTTGGATCAAATAGGAGGTGATGAAATACATTACTCCTGCCAGGAGCACGATAATAATAATAGCACGTGGAATCGTTCTCTTCGGGTCTTTGGTTTCCTCTGCCATCGTTGTAATGGAATCAAACCCAAGGAAGGAGAAACAGACGAGAGAAGCACCAGCTAATAGGGTCGATAGGGAGACTCCTTTGTCTACTGGAATAGGGTTAAATCCTGCAGTTAGCCCATGCTTCATAGCTTGATAGACGAGCAAAGCACAGAAGCCGGCAATGAATAGGGCTTGCAGAATAACAAACACTTTATTGACGTTAGCAGACGTTTTTATGCCGATAATATTGATAACCATGACAACAAAGGTTAATAAAATCACCCAAATGAAGGTCGGTATGGACGGAAACTGAGCATGGAGGTTAATACCGAACATGAGTGCCGCGATAATACAGGAGAATAAATAGTCGAGTAGAATAGCCCATCCTACAAGAAATCCGAGAACCGGATTCATCGATTTCGCCACATACGTATAAGCCGAGCCTGACACGGGAAATGCCTTGGCCATCTGGCCGTAGCTTGCCGCCGTGAAGATAATAGCAATAAAGGCCAACACGTAAGCACCAAGCAGCATACCCCCTGAGCTCTCGTGCAGAACACCAAAACTAGTGAAAAAAATCATAGGTGACATCCAGGCAAGCCCCATAGTAACGACGTGGAATAAAGACAAATTCCGTTTTAACTCAGCAGGCTGTTGCATTATTCTCTTCCTCCTTTTTGCTCCCAACAAATCTAAATCTTCGGACAGCGTCATGTTACCTCACATTGTTGCAGGTAATTTTCAGAAAAACAAGAGGGGTTTTTGAGCGGGAAATGATGATTTTGGTCCAGTTGAGTTTAAAAAACCTGAATTTATAAGCGTTTTTCGGCTAATTATGGCATTGAAAAAAATATTTTTGAAAAGGTAGTTGATTAAAATCAACTCTCATGTCATAATTCATAACATAAAGTTCAAAACGGCATATAAAAGTTTTCTAGGGTTCCGAATCGCGGCAAGCGATTGACTGGTCCGAGAGAAGACGCATCGATGCATGCACCGATGTACACGGCGGGAAAAAAGCCCGGGAGAATGAATCAAAAGGTTACTTTTGATATTCTCCCGGGCTTTTTTCCTTTTTTTATATAACCGATCATTCGCTTATACCTTGTTGAGGAGGAATTCATATGGCAGCATCTTATTCAATCACAATCGGGTCTGGGGGCAAATGGTCAGCCTACGTAAGCAGAGGGAAGTCTATTCGCTTAACGGCAACGGGGGATAGAGCCAATCTAGCCTGTCTGCTCTATCATTCACCACATCCTTCGGAGCGCTATAACATGCCCGATACGTTAAAGGCACAGCATACTGCGTTATTAACAGCCGGTCATGTGCTGATGAGTGATCAGGGAAGGGTGCTGGCTTCGATTACGGAGGATGCGGTCGGCTGGCATGATACGCTCTCTGGCTATACAACCCGTCAAAGCATTGACGCCCAATATGGTGTGACAGCTTACCAGAGTGAACGAAATGATTGGCTGCGCAGTGCAGAAGAGAATCTTACTGTAGAGCTGTTCCGTCACAATCTGACGGCAAGAGATATGACAACTCCGATTAACTTTTTCTCCAAGGTAGTATGCGAGCTGGATGGAACGCTGCGTTATGAAGAGCAGCCTACGGCTGGCCGAAGAGTGACGCTCCGGACGGAGATGGATCTGCTCATCGTCTTCTCCAATACACCGAATGCGATGGACCCTGGAGTTATCTACCCAGATGCTGCGGTAGAGCTGCTCATTACAGATGCTGAGCCGATAGGGGAAGATGATCGTTGTCTGAACCACTGCGGGGAGAACAAACGAGCTTTCGAGAATACATGGAACGCTTATGCGTTAACGAAAGGGGCTTACTGACATGAGCATATTACAACCAACCATAAGTAAACGTAATGAAGCAGACGCTATCTATAACCATACTATTCCTGCGGGCGAAGGCTGGATGTATGATCTGCTCCCAGGTCAGATGCTTCGCATCGTAGATGTAGAAGGCAACCAAGCCGTGGACACGTTGTTCTATTCGTCAGAAGATCCAGCAGACCGTTACAGCGCCATTCGCACGATTACAAGGCAGAGCAATCTGTATTTGACGACAGGCTCCGTGCTTGTAGCGGAATCGGGTCGAGAGCTGCTGGCGATTACAGCTGATACATGCGGCAGGCATGATACAATCGGCGGGGCTTGCTCCGCTCAGAGCAATACGGTCCGTTATTCCCATGACACTCTACCGATGCACAACTGCCGTGATACATTCATGCTCATGCTGGCTGGCAGAAGCGAATATACGAAGCAGGATTTGGCGCCGAATGTGAACTTCTTCATGAACGTACCGGTTACACCTGAGGGTAAGCTGACTTTCGCCGACGGCGTGTCTGGTCCGGGGAGATATGTGGAGCTGACGGCTCTTGCACCGGTAACCGTACTGATTAGTAATTGCCCACAGCTCAATAATCCATGTAATGCGTACAACCCGACACCAGCACAAGTAATCGTATGGGATACTGTAGGAGGTGGGGATGATGTTTAAAAAAGTACTCATTGCCAATCGCGGCGCTATTGCCGTCCGCATTATTCGTACCCTTCGCAGCATGGGAATAGCATCGGTATCCGTCTACACGACAGCCGATCGTGACAGTCTGCATGTGGAACTAGCGGATGAGGCTGTTCTCATTGGAGAAGGCCCTGCCAAGGAAAGCTATGTGAATGCGGAGCTGATCTTAAAGACGGCCATAGAGATGGGGGCGGATGCTGTTCATCCCGGTTACGGCTTTCTGAGCGAAAATGCAGTATTCGCAAGAGCTTGCTCCGAGCATGGCATTACGTTCATTGGACCTGCTCCTGAGCATATTGAGCTGTTCGGCTTGAAGCATACGGCACGTTCCATCGCTATGCAGGCAGGTGTACCGCTTCTTCCGGGAACGGAGCTTATTGCCACATTAGATGAAGCCATTGAGAGTGCGGCTGTCATTGGTTACCCTGTTATGCTGAAAAGCACGGCAGGTGGCGGCGGTATCGGCATGAGGATATGCGCAGATGAGGCAACGCTACGTGAAGCCTTCCACTCCGTTACTCGTCTAGCCCTTACAAACTTTAATGATGGCGGCGTTTTTATAGAAAAATATATCGCTCGTGCCCGCCATGTTGAGGTCCAAATCTTCGGTAATGGCTA
Source organism: Paenibacillus xinjiangensis (assembly GCF_059686975.1). NCBI lineage: Bacteria > Bacillati > Bacillota > Bacilli > Caryophanales > Paenibacillaceae > Paenibacillus > Paenibacillus xinjiangensis. The sequence continues at coordinate 30,266 of NZ_JCAALS010000017.1, forward strand.
TGGAGAGGCAATTGCACTAGGCGAGCGTGATTGCTCGGTACAGCGCCGCAACCAGAAGATTATAGAAGAGACGCCGGCGCCGCTGCTCCCGGCATCCATTCGTCACGACATGCAGGCAAGTGCACAGAAGCTTGCTCAAGAGGCTGGTTATCGGAGTGCGGGTACGGTTGAATATTTGTATGACCCCGAGCAGGAGCACTATTATTTTCTCGAGGTGAATACTCGCTTGCAGGTGGAGCATGGCGTAACCGAGGAGGTACTCGGAATCGATCTTGTAGAATGGATGGTGAAGGAGGCTGCTGGCACGTTAACGAATCTGTCTTCGCTAGTATCCGAGCCTCAAGGGCATAGCTTGCAGGTTCGGTTATATGCAGAGGATTGTGGGCGTGATTTCCGTCCGAGCGACGGCATGATTGACCAACTTATTCTCCCAACGGGTACACGTGTAGAAACTTGGATTCAGCAGGGTGTTCACATGACTACGCTGTACGATCCGATGCTTGCCAAAATCATCGTTCACGCCGATACACGCCAAGGAGCCATTACTAAGATGCTCGCGGCACTGAAAGAGCTGCGAGTATATGGACTGACGACTAATCAGATGTATATAGAAGCTTTTCTGAATACGGCTCCTTTTCAAGAGGGGAATGTATACACCAATATGCTGAAAGCATTCCGTCCCAATGAGCATGCTATTGAGGTGTTGGACGGAGGGGTGCAGACGACGATTCAGGATTATCCGGGCCGAGTAGGCTATTGGGATATTGGCGTTCCACCCTCAGGTCCGATGGATCGGCTGTCATTCCGTATGGGCAATCGACTGCTCGGTAATGATGAGCAGGCAGCTGGACTGGAAATGACGCTGCGCGGCGGCTCCTATCAATTCAGAGATACGATGGTATTCTGTCTGACTGGTGCAGATATGGGAGCAACACTGGATGATGCTGCTGTTCCTTTATATACACCGATTAGAGCAGAGGCTGGAGCTATCCTGACACTGGGAGAAGCAGCCGCGGGGATGCGGACATACCTGCTTATTGCCGGAGGCTTCGATATGGCAATGACGCTTGGAAGTGCAGCGACGTTCACCCTTGGCGGGTTCGGCGGTCATTCTGGAGGCACATTGCGTCCCGGCGCCGTGCTTCGAGTTCGCGAAGGCTCGGCAGAGCCCCAGCCGGCACTGGCTGAAGTATCCCGTCCTGTGCTTAGCAAAGAATGGACAATTGGTGTCATTCCTGGGCCGCATTGCACGGAGGAATATTTATTGCCTGCGTATTTGGACCAGCTTACGGAGACGGCTTGGGAGGTTCATTTTAACAGCTCGAGAACGGGGGTACGCTTGATTGGGCCGAAGCCGTTATGGGCTCGTGAGGACGGAGGAGATGCTGGGCTGCATCCATCGAACATTCACGATAATGCCTATGCGGTTGGTGCGCTCGATCTAACGGGTGATATGCCCATTCTGCTAGGCCCGGATGGCCCGAGTCTCGGAGGATTTGTCTGTCCAGTAACGACTGCTTCGGCCGAGCTATGGAAGATCGGGCAGCTTCATCCCGGTGATACGGTTCGGTTCGTCCTTATTACGGTGGAAGAAGCGGAGCAGCTGCGATATGAGCAAGAGCAGTTCTTAATTAATATTCATAGTGGTCATACGCTGCCAGCCCTTGCTGAAGGCTCCAGTGGTGACTATATGCCGCTAATCGCTTATGAAGAGGAAGGACGTCGCTTCCCAATTGCAGTTCGCTGCTCCGGTGATGAGAATTTGCTGGTGGAATACGGAGATCGGGAGCTGAATCTCCTGTATCGCTTCCAAGTGTACGTGCTGATGCAGGCGATTAAAGATAGTGGAAGCATTCCGTTTGTTGAGTTAACACCGGGTATCCGCTCGCTGCAAATTCATCTCGACCCTGCTCGCATGACGGTAAAAGAAGCAGCTGCTATTGTGCTACAAATCGATCTTAGCTTGCCACCTCTGGATTCGATTGAGGTTCCTTCGCGGATCGTCAAGCTACCGTTATCTTGGGATGATCCAGCAACGCAGCTTGCCATTGAACGTTACCAGCAAAATGTTCGTCCAGATGCGCCTTGGTGTCCGAGCAATCTGGAGTTCATTCGACGGATGAATGGTCTAGGCTCGCTGGAGGAAGTCGCTGAGGTTGTATTCAATGCTTCGTATCTCGTTATGGGTCTTGGTGATGTGTATCTAGGAGCACCTGTTGCCGTTCCACTTGATCCACGGCATCGCTTGGTGACAACGAAATACAATCCTGCTCGTACATGGACCCCAGAGAATGCAGTCGGAATTGGCGGCGCTTATCTATGTGTATATGGAATGGAAGGCCCCGGAGGCTACCAGTTCGTCGGACGTACTGTACAGATGTGGAACAAGCACCGTACTACAGCCAACTTCGAGCAAGGCAAGCCTTGGCTGCTCAGGTTCTTCGATCAAATTCAATTCTATCCGGTATCTAAGGATGAGCTGCTTCAGATGAGAGAGGATTTCCCCCGCGGTGAGTTTGTCGTTGAAGTAGAGGAAACAACGTTCAATCTAGGGGATTATCTTGGCTGGCTGGACAGCATACAGGAAGGATCAGCTGCGTTCCGAACCAAGCAGCAGAGTGCTTTTAGAGAGGAGCGGGCTTATTGGAAGGAGCTTGGCATATCAGAGCATGTATCTGAGCCAGAAGGTGCTTCCTCTGAAGAGCAAGAGGCTTTGCCAGAAGGGAGTAAAGGCGTTAATTGTCTAATGTCCGGCAGCGTATGGAAGGTACTAGTGACACCTGGGCAGGAGATTCGCAAAGGCGATGTTATTCTAATAGAAGAAAGTATGAAGATGGAGTTCCCTCATAGCGCTCCTATGGACGGCGTCATTGCATCGATTTATGTAAAAGCAGGAGATCAGGTGCGGGCAGGCGACTGTATTGCGGCCATCTATCCACGGAAGGAGGCGCTTGTCTAATGACGAAGCAGGCTATTCCATTCGAGCTATCTATTGAAGCACTGAGGCAGGGCTACCTATTCCAAGCCTTCACGCCGGAAGAAGTTATTGAGGTCATTGTGGAGCGGGCAGCTAGGGATGAGGCAATGAACATCTGGATAACGCCGCCATCCATGGATCGAATACAGCCTTACTTGGACCAGCTGATGAAGCTTAATCCTGAGACAAGTCCATTATGGGGAATCCCTTTCTCTGTAAAAGATAACATTGATGTCGCGGGCTGGCCGGTCACTGCCGCTTGTCCCGCATTCGAGTACACACCTCAGGAGCATAGTGCTGTTGTCGATAGACTGATAGCAGCAGGGGCAATTCCAATCGGTAAAAGCAATCTGGACCAGTTCGCAACCGGACTGGTCGGAACGCGAAGCCCTTACGGAGATACGCATAATGCGCTGCGATCTGAGCTTATTAGCGGAGGCTCCAGCTCCGGCTCAGCTGTGTCCGTGGCGCGGGGGCAGGCGGCCTTCGCGCTCGGTACAGACACCGCAGGCTCCGGCCGGGTGCCTGCAGCGCTTAACAGGCTTGTAGGCTACAAGCCTGCAGTTGGGGCATGGCCGACACAAGGTGTTGTGCCGGCTTGCCGAAGCATCGATTGCGTAACGGTATTCACACGCAATCTTGCTGACGCAGCGGCCGTTGATTCGGCCGTTCGCGGCTTGCTGGAGGACGATCCCTATTCGATGGATCGTCCACTAGCGCATGCTATGCAGCCCAGCACATGGCTGCTGCCGAATGAACCGCTGACCTTCTTCGGACCTTATGCGAAGGAGTATGAGAAAGCGTGGGAGAATGCCAAGCTAGCCGTTATACAATCAGGCATAGCGGTCACAGAAGTGGACGTTTCCTTGCTTCAAGAAGCAGCTGCACTGCTGTATGAAGGTCCGCTAGTCGCGGAAAGATGGTCGGATTTGAGTTCCTTTGTGGAAGAGCATCCCGGTGAAACGTTACCTGTTACTGAAACGATACTACGCTCTGGCGCCAATCCGGATTTCGACGCGGCATCGTTATTCAGGGCGCAGCATCGCATGCAGGAGATTAAACGTCTAACCCAGCAGTTGCTGCGGGGTGCTGTACTCGTTCTGCCGACTAGCGGAGGAACATGGACTCGCGAGCAGGTAATGGCTGATCCAATCAAGACGAACAGTCTGATGGGGCTGTATACGAATCATTGCAATCTGCTTGATCTGAGTGCCATCGCTATTCCAGCAGCTGATGCGGCAGAGCAGCTTCCTTTTGGAGTAACCTTGTTTGCCTTGCCGAAGGAAGAGGCTAATCTGCTTGCGGCGGCAGCGCTGTTCATGCGTCAGCAGGATCAGATTACGGTAGCGGTATGCGGGCTTCATATGAGAGGCCTCGGGCTGGAACCGCAAATGACCGGCTTAGGTGCTGTTTTTGTTCAAGAGGCAGCAACCGCAGCGAAGTATGAGCTGTATAAGCTGGCAACGTCTCCAATAAAGCCAGGACTTGTTAGAGTACAGAACGGTGGAGCTTCCATTAAGGTGGAGCTGTGGCGAATGTCTGCTGCAGCCTTCGGTGCCTTTACCGCTGCTATTCCGTCTCCACTTGGTATTGGCCGAATTGAATTAAGCGACGGGACATTCGTCTCCGGGTTTGTATGTGAGGCTTTTGCCACGGAGGGTGCAATCAATGTAACCGCTTCAGGCGGCTGGCGTGCAGCAATGGCGAAGGAATAAGACGATGAAGACCAATAACCACATGGGCTTGAGCAGCCATGTGGTTATTGGTTGTATCCAGATATTAATGACTTTGAACGGGCTCCACATGTGGTGCATTAATTACACCGCTAGCATTCAGCCATGTACCGCCGACTAAGCGTCCTTTGGCGAACACGGCTTCCCGCTTAGGCACAGACGCTATCGCGTGCTGCGCATTCAAGGCATCCACTAGGATAAAGTCGGCACGGTCGCCAATTTGGGGTGTTAGCGTGCCTTTGGAGATTAATGGATAGACTTTCAGTAAGGTGTCATCAAGCGTCCAGCCAAGCTTCTCCGCCAGACGTGAGCCGCGTGCCAGCAAGTCACCATTGCCGAACGGACTCCATGCATCCAGAATGTTATCGCAGCCAACGCCGACTCTAACACCCGCTGCAATGAGCTGATCGACACGCGGCATAGGACGATCAATCGGTACACTCGTAATAATTCCTACATCCTGTGCGCGAAGACGATGGGCTAATTCCAGTGATTCCGATTCCGATACACGGCCAAGGCCATAAGCATGGCTGACTGCCGTTCTTCCTTGCTTGCCAGCTTGCTCTGTCAGATCAATAAAGCGGTCAATCGTATAAAGACCAAGATGAGAGCCATCATGCAGATGAAGATCCACACCAGCATCGAACTCACTGCTTAGCTCGAACATGGCCTCTAGGCTGCGTTCCAGTTGACGATCCAGACCTGCAGGGTCTACACCGCCAACCAGATCAGCTCCTGCTCGAAGAGCATCCTTCATTAATTGAACGGAGTCGGAGCGAAGAAGTCCTTGCTGCGGGAATGCCACAATCTCCATACTCATGCGGTCCTTATACTCCTCGCGCACCTCCAGGACATCCTCCAAGTGCTTGATGCCGATGCTAGGATCAACATCAATATGAGTGCGAATCGAGGTGGTGCCGTAGCTTAAGAGCACTTCAATTAATCGACGCGCCCGCTCGGCTGCTGTAGTAGGCAGCTCAGCGAGCTTGGATTTCTCGAATCGCAGCTGGCCTTCTAAGGTAATGAATGGCTGAAGCGGCTTCCATGGCTCACCAAGAAAATGTTTGTCCAGATGAATATGATGGTCGGACAGTGCTGGCAGATAGAGCAGTCCAGCCGCGTCGATGGACGGAATGGATGGCTCCTCGCTAGCGTCCTGCCCGCTGGGTACAATTGCAGCTATCGTTCCTATGGTTAGATCAAGTGTTAAATCGAACAAATCTGCACCAATACGAACTTGATTAAGTTTTGCTATATCCATGCTGAGTCATCCTTTATCTCGTATTTTGTCATCCCCTGCTAAAAGGCTGTTAATGTGCTCCCAGATAAGCTTTAACCATTCGCTCATCATTCAATAATTTGGCGGAATGACCTTGTAAGGCAACCTTACCGTTCTCCAGCACGTAGCCGCGTTTGGAAATCGATAATGCCTTATGCGCTAGCTGCTCTACGAGTAAAATAGAGGTTCCCTCATGTGTCAACGTCTGAATCGTCTCGAAGATCTCGTTAACAATGATGGGCGCCAGACCGAGTGAGGGCTCATCGAGCAAGAGCAGCTTCGGCTTGCTAATCATCGCCCGGGATAAGACGAGCATCTGCTGCTCGCCGCCGCTTAGCGTGTATGCCAGCTGATCACGCCGTTCATGCAGCCTAGGAAACCGCTCAAATACAAGCTCCAGCTCGCGATAGAATTGCTGCTTCGATACAGAGCCAATCTTCTTCTTCAGTCCCATACGCAGGTTCTCGAGCACAGTCAATGTACCGAATACTTCTCTTCGCTCTGGAACAAGCGAGACGCCAAGATTGGATGTTCTGCTCGCGGAGATATTCGTAATGATCCGGCCATCATAACGGATTTCTCCAGCATGCGGCTTCACAAGTCCCAGTATGGATTGCAGCAGTGTAGACTTGCCGGCCCCATTCGACCCAATAACAGCAACAATCTCGCCTTCATGGAGCTCCAGGTCGATACCCTTAAGAGCGTGTACAGCTCCATATCGTACATCTAGACCTTTAATTTGCAGCATCAGCAGCCACCTCCTCGCCCAAATAAGCTTCAATAACGCGAGGATCATTCAGCATCTGCTCCGGCTCACCCGTACCTATAACTTTTCCGAAGTCGAGTACAGTGACCGTATCGGATACGCGCTTAACGAAGTCCATATGATGCTCAATTAGAATGACAGTCATTCCATGTCCAACCAGCTTCTTAATCAGTCGCTCCAGCTGTTCGATCTCGGAAGATGTCATACCTGCCGCGGGCTCATCAAGCAGCAGCAGGCTTGGCTCCATGGCGAGTGCCCGTGCAATTTCGACCATTCGCTGATGTCCGTAAGGAAGCTGGCTGGCCGGAATATGACGATCGCCTTCATAGCCAATTAGATCCAGCAGCGCTTGTGCTTGATTCTGCATTTTTCTTTCTTGGCGGATAACCTGAGGTGTGCGAATGAGGGATTGTGCGAGCCCGCCTCTTTCCCTCGTTGTCATGCCTGTCATTACATTCTCGAGTACAGAGAGCTCCATGAACAATCTGGAATGCTGGAACGTCCGTGCAATGCCTTGTAGAGCAGCTCCGGATAAGGAACGCGGTACGAATGCCTTCCCTCTCAAGCTGATGGAGCCACCATCTGATTCATACAAGCCAGATATCACGTTGAGCAGTGTGGTTTTGCCCGCACCGTTAGGTCCAACTAAAGAGTGAACCGTTCCAGAATGGATGGTGAAGCTGATATCTTTCAAAGCATGCAGCCCGCCAAAATGCTTATTCACATCGTCAAGCACAAGAATCTGCTTCTCCGCCGTCCGAATGGATGCAGTGAATAGCTTCGATTCATCAATCTTTACGACATTGCGGCCACGACCCGCGGGTCCGACCGGTTTGGTGAACTTAAAGCTCAGCTTGCTGCTGAAGATTGAGGCGATTGTGCCGACGATACCTTTGGGCATGAAATACAGCACAGCGAACATAATACCTCCGTACAATGCCATACGAAGCTTTTCCATATGAAGAACTTCTGGAAGAAAGACGATGATGGTTGCGCCGATAACTGGACCGAGCACTCTTCCAGCACCGCCAAGAATGACGATGAGGACCAGCTGTACACAGGTCTGGAATCCGTAAGTGTCGGGGCTTACGAAGCTGTTCGCATGAGCATAGATTGCGCCTGATAGTCCTGCAAGGACGGAGCTGATCGCGAATCCAGCATATTGAACGGCGAATTTACGTATTCCCAGTGAGGCTGCTGCAATTTCATTTTCCTTGGATGCAATCATTGCTCTTCCCCATGCAGAACGACGCAGGTTCCAAGCTAGAAGCATCGATAATACGGAGACGCCTAGAACAAGCAGGTACATATCCTTGAGAGTAAAAGCATAGCTGCCGATAGTCGGCTTAGGTATGCCAGAAATACCTAATGGCCCGCCAGAGAAAGCATCCCATCGAATTAATACTTCGTGAATGACGACGCCGAAGGCGATGGTAATCATCGATAGATAGACGCCGCCTGCGCGGATGGTTGGTATCGAAATCAAGGTTCCAATTAATAAGGATACGAAGACGCCAATTATGGCAACGATCCAGAAGGAAAGCTCATATTTGGTGCTCAGGAATGCTGATACATAAGCGCCTATCGCCATCAGCCCAGCATGCCCAATAGAGACAATGCCGCAATAGCCGATTAATATATTCATCCCTGTGCATGTGATTACAAATATGCCAATCATAAATAGCAGATTCAAATAGTACGTATCCGTCAGCCAAGGCATGGCGGCTAGAAGGACAACAGCCGCTATCGCGACTATTGCAGCCAATGGGCCCCTGCTGTTCACTGCTTTTTGTACGAGTACACTCATCTTGCGCCCCCCTCTTCGTTCCTACTTATACTTTCACGACTGTTCGGCGTGCGTTGAATAGTCCCATCGGCTTCCAGTACAGCACGAGTATGACCATTCCGTACACGAACATTTCGCGGAACGAAGTGGAAATATACTGTCCGATAAATACTTCTGCTACACCAAGAATGAGTCCCGCCGCAACAATGCCCTTCGGATTGTTAACACCTGCAAGAATAGCAACGGAGATGGCCTTCAGACCTAATGGAAGACCAATGTCGACAGAAACCGCGTAGTTGGTTGACATAAGAGCCCCACCAATACCTGCGAGCAGACCGCTGAGCACATAAGCAACGGCCACTACCTTGTTGCTGCTCACGCCCATCATTTCAACCGCTGTCCGATTGTCTGCCGTCGCCCTTAGCCATAAGCCCCAATAGGATTTCTTATAGAACATAATTAACAGCGCAAGCAGGATACCGACTACGGGAAGAAAAATAAATTCCTTCCAATAAATGCCCGCTCCGAATATTCGGAGCATGTCATTGCCTACTGGCGAGGGAGTTACTCCCTCATCCGGTCCGTTGAAGTAGAGAGCAACGTCTTGAATAATAATGCCAACTGCAATGGTGCTGAGCACCCATTCAATAGAATTGGCATCTTTACTGAACTTGCGAATCGCCAGCCTCTCAATACCGATACTAAGCAGCCCGACTAACCCGGCCGCGATAGCGAATGCGACGAGAAAAGGCATTTCCCCATGCCCAGCAAGGCTGAACATGAGTACTCCTCCTAACATAACCAGTTGTCCCTGAGACATGTTGAGCGTCCCATTCACGACAAACGTTAGACTATAGCCGAGGGCGATTAGAGCGTAGAGACATCCAACCGAGAGCCCGCTGATAACGAGCTGCAGGATAAGCGACATGGCCATCCCTCTTTTCGTAGTAGTAGTTGCTGATGATGGTTAATTGCTTATTGCAGCTCAGAGATGACAAGCTTGCCGTCCTTCCATACACACATCACGTAGGAGTTAACATCAATAGCATCGTGATTCTTTGCTGTGAATACTTCATCCCAGCCTCTAATAACACCGTTATAAGCGCCAAGGCCAGACTCAAGAGTCGTTCTGATCGCTTCGCGGTCTTTACCCAAATCGCCCGTAAGCTCTGACTTGGCAATCGCTTGGAACAGGATCATTGCACCATCATAGCCTTGTGCAGCAGAAGCGAAGGTCGTTGGGATATGACCGAACTTAGCTGTGAAATCCTCGAGGAACACTTTGGCAGGCTCACGTGTCTGCTCTACATTGAAGTTCGCCGTTTGAATAGCAAAGGTACCTTCAGCCAGCTCTTGGCCAACCTCTTGAGCGCCCTTGTTAGCCATACCATTCTCACCTACAACAGGAACCTTGAATCCGAGCTTATCCATCGCTTGCAGCACGTAGCCATTGGCAGCACCTTGACCGAATAGATAAATAACTTCTGCACCAGCTTCCTTAGCGTGGTTAACTTGTGCAGTCATATCTTTGTCTTTGGCATTATCGAAGGACTCTACTGCAACAGGCTTCAATCCTTCAGCTTCCAGTACTGTAGTCATTGCCGCAGCGGCGCCTTTGCCGTAACCACCGTTCTCATGCAAGATTGCAATCTTTGTTGTACTGAAGTGCTCTTTAATAAAGTTCAATGCATATTGGGCGGTAATATTAGCATTCATACGAACGCCGAAGCTCCAAGGCATTCCGCTCTCAACCGATGCTGGAACGTTAGAGGTCGCCACAATAAACGGAAGCTTTTCTTCAATTAGAATAGGTGATTGTGCCAGCATAACGGTACTGTGGAAACCGCCAATCGCGCCAAGCACTTTTTCTTTCTGTGCAAAATCACGGATAATGCTAATGCCGCGTGTGGGATTCTGCTCCGTGTCACGAACCACTAGCTCAACCAGACGTCCATGAATGCCGCCTTTGGCATTTATTTGATCAACAGCTACTTGCACGCCCTGATAGAGGTTGACGGAGTTCATCGCGTTATCGCCAGTAGCTTCTGTAGACATCCCGATGTAGATTGGGTCGGTGCTCACTTCTGGTGCAGTGGTATCTCCTGTGGTGTTAGCTGTCGTCGTTCCCGCGTTGTTATTCGTGCTGCCGCAAGCAGCCAATGTCCATGCCATAACAACCATCATTGCGACTAGTGACCATTTCTTCAACATTATTCCTTTCATTCTTCCCCAGCTCCCTTTATTTGTTTGTTTAGTGTAGACCCAGTGGAACATACTCAGATTGGGCTTGAGCGACCTTCAGGCCGCGTTTCCAGACCGTTCGATGCTCTGGTCGATCAAGCAGGACATCACGAGCAGATGATACAGGGAACAGCACCATATCAGCTGACGCACCAGTCTTAATGCCGTAATGCGCTAGTCCCAGCGCCCTTGCTGCTCCATCCGTCAGCATGCGAAGCAGCTGCCTCGCATCTGAGTCGCCTCCCATATAAGCGGTAACGGCAAGCAGCCAAGCGACTTCCAGCGGATCTACTTTGCCGAAGGGGGTGAATGGATTGCGCACATTATTCACGCCGATCGTTACATTCACGCCGCGCTCCAGCAACAGCTTCACTGGTGTAAGTCCCCGTCGATGCTTCTCGCGGTCCCCTCTCCCGTTAATATACAAATCCGTTGCCGGTAAGCACATCACATGGATATCCGCTGTACGAATGAAATCAGCCATGTTAGCTGCTTCCTCATAGGGCAGTGATCCAAGCGAGGTAACGTGACCAGCGGAGACAAGTCCCTGCATGCCAGCGGCAATCGTACGCTCCGCAATCTGTTTAATGGCTAGCTGCTGCGGGTTATCCGAGAAATCAGCATGGAAGTCAATCGGCTTGTGATACTTCTCTGCGAGATCGAAGACGAACTGCAGATGCTCCTCCACGAGATCAGGATCCTGATAAGGAATGCCCCCCACCACATTGCCGCCCATCCGCATGGCTTCATCCATGAGCTCAGCTGTGCCAGGGCTTGCGAATATCCCCTCCTGAGGGAATACAACCACCTGCAAATCAAGGAACGGCTTGAACTGCTGCTGAAGCTCCAGTGCCGCCTCGAGCGCTGTGAGTCCTAGAATCGGATCGACCTCGGCATGACAGCGCATGTGCGTGACACCGTTTCTAATCGCCTGTCGAATAACTGCCTCCGAACGTGCTTGAATATCTTCACGTGTGAAGCCATGCTTCATCATTGCCGTCATCTGGATGGCTTTCTGCAGAGAGTCAGCTTCTCCATCCATTCGTGAGAGCAGGTAAGCTTTGTCCAGATGGATATGAGGCTCGACCAGACCTGGCAGGAGCATCCCGCCATGACCCTGCTCCCGAACTTTCGCCTCCAGAGTGGGTGAGCCTATTGCGGATACTGATGCTATAACCCCATCCTTCACACCGATGTTCATGAAACGAGACTCCTCCGGAAGCCGAACATTTTCAAGCAGTAAATCCAGCATATGTCCACCCCGCCAACAAAAATGTCATATTATCTAACACAGAACTTCTTATGGCAAAATTATACATAGTGAGGTCGACACTGTCATTGTCCTCATCGTACAAAGATTTCCTGAAACATTGGACTTATGTAACAACATAAACTTCATTCTTGTTGTGAGCTTTCATTACAGCTAACACAAGTGGATTTCCCGCACTGGTTTATGGGTAATAGGAAGCTTCCATTGATAATCAGAAGCCCATTATCGAATTCTTATTCCAAACGGGCGGTGCGACCGATCAAACTATCAACAGAACGGGGTCATGACGATTGATGCTAATGATCCATCGGTAGCGGGCGATCATTTTGCGGAGATTAAGATGCTGACGAATCGGAAACCCAATATGAAGGTTGAATTCGACCGGAAACAGGATTATGAAGGCTAGCTCGCTATGTATCGCGGTGATTATTTGGAGGAGCTGGACTGTTAACGGGAAGGGGCTTCAGGCTGTACTACGACTCACCGAGCTTCAGGAAAGAGAGCCTTATTCTGATGAGATCTACCGGTATACGCTCCTGGCATACGAGAATTTGCAGGATAGAGCAGCCTTGCAGCGTTATATTATGAGGGCATCGAGGAGCTGGTGGGGAGAGAGCTTTGAATCGAGCCGGAGACCCAGACCAAAGAGCTGTACAAGCGAAGCGAATACAGAAGAGACTAAACCGAGTATAGAAACAACAGAAAAGGAGCTCTTGCGAGCTCCTTTTCCTGACGACAGCGGTTATTGGTTTGAGTTATTAGATTTCACACGGTAACAGAAATCGATGGAGCAACTATTTGCAATCGGTGTACAATTCCACTAATGCTTCATCGTGAACCGACTGCTTCAATTTCATATGTTTCCATATGAGCTTGCACTAGAATGCGCGTGTGTTACGGAACGTGTCTTTGGCACAACCCTCCGCTTCTATACTGAGTGGACTAAATCCTCTTGTAGCCCTTGCACCGTAAGGTTCAACGGAACCACACCTCTCTTCGCGTCGTCCTTAATTATAATGTCCGAAGGTCTTGGGCTTTATACAGCATATCACCTATTTTTTTTCTGATGACTTGATTAATGACCCATCTTCTTCCACTTGCGCTCATGATTCGTTGTTTCTGGAAACCGCTGGCCCTTCTCCAGATGCACCTTCTTAGGGTTGTTAATGCCCATATGGAAGGAGTTCACGCCGTCTTCGATATAAGTACCGTCGTTCGGAGCTTTATCTCCTGGAGAAAACAATGTCCATTCACCCATTCTTGTTCACCTCCTCGAAGAGACAAACGAATGCTGTCCCAAGCTTTAGTATGGGCTGCAGCTGTGAGGATCATGAACACCAGAAAACGGGAGTCAACAAGACTTGTCAGAAGGTAGGCGATTTGATATAATGAACAGATGCGAGTATGTAAGAACCTCGCTCCTTGCCCCATTTATGGGGCCGTTAGTCCAAAAGGAGGTGAAATAAAATGCGCAAATATGAAGTGATGTACATTATTCGTCCAGATGTTGAGCAAGAAAACGTTCAAGCCATCGTCGACAAATTCAATGGCATTATCAACAACGGCGGAGAGGTCACTAAGACTGATGTGATCGGTAAACGTCGTCTTGCGTATGAGATCAATAAGATTCGTGATGGTTACTACGTTCTGGTTCATTTCAACGCAACGACAGAAGTTGTGAACGAACTCGACCGCATCATGAAGATTACGGATGAAGTTATCCGTACATTGATCGTCAGAGACGTCGCTTAGTCCACGTTTGATTGATCGATTGGGAGGTCTATAACGATGTTGAATCGTGTAATACTGATTGGCAGATTGACGAGAGACCCCGAATTGCGCTATACACCTGCTGGTGTAGCAGTTACGCAATTTACGATAGCAGTAGACCGGCCTTTTACTAGCGGTCAGGGCGAACGCGAAGCGGATTTTATTCCGGTTGTGACTTGGCGGCAGCTTGCTGAGACATGTGCGAACTATTTGCGTAAGGGACGCTTAACAGCGGTAGAAGGTCGCATTCAGGTGCGTAACTACGAGAATAACGAAGGTAAACGTGTCTATGTGACGGAAGTCATAGCGGATAACGTTCGTTTCTTGGAATCTAACCGTGAAGGCGGAGCTCCACGCGAAGAGGGCGGCAGTGGCAATAGCGGCGGCGGTTCAGGCGGCAATAGCGGTGGTGGCGGATCTTTCGGCGGCGGCAACGCTTCTAATAGCGGTGGCGGTAGCCGGTCCGGTAATAACTCACGTAACGACAACCGTGATCCGTTCTCGGATGATGGTCGACCGATCGATATATCAGAAGATGATTTGCCATTTTAATTGAAAGGATGGATTCGAATGAGCTTTAAGCCAAGAGATGGTGGAGATGGAGAACGTCCAGAACGCAAATTCGGCAACCGTAAAGGCGGCCGCAACAAGCGTCGTAAAGTATGTTTCTTCACTGTAAACAAAATCACTCACATTGACTATAAAGATACTGATCTGCTCAAAAAGTTTATCAGCGAGCGCGGCAAAATCTTGCCACGTCGTGTAACTGGTACGAGCGCGAAGTATCAACGCCTGCTCACTGTTGCGATCAAACGTTCGCGTACAGTAGCATTGCTACCTTATACAACTGAGTAGTATGTACTGCTCTTTAGAGCCTGCCTGAGATTATTCTCTGCAGGCTTTTTTATGTGCTCAGGTCAGCTGACTAGTAAGGAATTTCATCAAGCACCACAAATTGCATCGTGAATTTAATGGTGATTGTGAAATACTATTTATAAAATAATGATGAGTAATGGATGACTTCCATTTGTAACCAATGGTTTTTTAATTCATTTTCTCATAAATATGTCGAATTAACTATGTAATCATCGTTTTTTTGGTGACATTACCTGTCAACTAATCAATTTCAAGCTGTTTTTGTGTCAATTCATAAAAATAGGTTATTGAACATTTTGTGAAACAGGACTACAATTGACTATAGAAATGGGAAGCTGAATTGTTTGTATGCTCGTGCCTGTGAAATATTTCACGTAGGATCGTATTTTCAACAGTTCGACTTGTTCATGAAGTGAAGTTGTCATCAGTTTAAATTAAGGCAAGGGAAAGGGAGGCTATAATTCGTATGTCCGAAACCGTAACGCAACAACCCGAGAATGGTGCAGTAGAAGCAGCATCTGTCCAAGTCGATGTATTGGAGCAGCTGCTTAACCCAGAAGTTCAGAAGTCGCTTACTGTATTGGTAGACAATCTACCGAAGCTGGCAGAAATGGTTACTCTTATGACGAAAGCTTATGATGTAGCAACAACTGTAGCTAACGACAAAGTTCTTATGAATGACATGACTCACGGAATCGCTGAATTCGCTAAGCCAATTACTGACAAAGCAAAAGGCATCGCTGCTGCAGCTATTGAAGCTACTGACCGTGCGCAAGCTGATTCTTCGACAATTGGTCTTTTCGGTATGTTGAAAATGCTGAAAGATCCAGAAGTTCAAAAAACATTGCGTTTTGCGCAATCATTCCTAAGCGTATTGTCCGAGCGTAAAAGCAACTAATTCCAATAATACAAGAACGGAGGATAACCATGGCTAAACAAATTCTTATTCTAGGTGGCGGATATGGCGGCTTGCTGAGCGCACTGTCGTCCCGTGAACATTTCTCACCTGAGGAAGCGGAGATTACAGTCGTTAACCGCGTCCCTTATCATCAGATCGTAACTGAATTGCACCGTCTGGCTGTTGGAGGCCTGAACGAGCAGAACATTGCATTGCCTCTTGATAAGCTGTTGAAAGGCAAATCAATCAATCTGGTTATCGATACAGTTGATAACATCGCACCGGATAAAAAACAAGTGACTTTGGCTAAAGGCGGCACTTTCAAGTATGATACACTCGTTGTCGCACTTGGCGGAGAAACAGCATTCTTCGGTATTCCAGGACTTGAAGAGAACAGCATGACGCTGAAATCCGTTGAAGAAGCGAAAAAGATTGCTTCTCATGTTCAAGCTCGTATCGAAGCTTACAGCAAATCCAAAAACCCAGCTGACGCAACAATCGTTGTTGGCGGCGGCGGCTTGACTGGTATCGAGCTTATCGGTGAGTTCGCAGATATGCTTCCAAAATGGTGTGCAGCTAGAGGCGTTGACGTTAACGACATTAAGCTGTATAACATCGAAGCTGGTCCTTCCATCCTTGCAGGCTTCCCAGCCGAGCTGGTTGACCGTGCAAAAGCTAGCCTTGAGAAACGTGGCGTAACGCTGATCATGGGCGTTGCGGTTACAGAAGTGAAAGGCAATGTTGTTATGCTGAAAGACGGCAACACGATCGAGACGAACACATTCGTATGGACAGGCGGCGTTACAGGCAACCCTGTAGTAGCGAACTGTGGTATCGAAGTGAACCGTGGTCGTGCTACGGTTACTGAGTTCTTGCAATCCACATCGCATGCAGACATCTTCCTTGCTGGAGATAACGCAGTCGTTATGGGCGCTGAAGGCCGTCCGTTCCCTCCAAGTGCACAAATCGCTTGGCAAATGGGCGAGGCTATTGGCTACAACATCTATGCAAGCTCCAAAGGCATTCCGATGAAGACATTCCAATTCGTTAACTCGGGCGTACTTGCAAGCTTGGGTAGAAAAGACGGAATCGGAACAGTTGGTGCTAGCCAGCTTCGTCTCAAAGGAACAGCAGCTTCCCTTATGAAGGAAGCAAGTAACGTGCGCTACCTGTCGCATGTTAACGGATTGTTCTCCTTGGTACACTAATTCCAATATCCATTGGATTAAGCTCTCGTCATTCGTGACGGGGGCTTTTTTATTGGGTCTGAATCAGTGCTGTCCATTACGCCTCTGATTCGCAATTGAACTTTTATTAATGGTATAATACCCTTTAACATATTGAAGGTTATGGCAAAATAGGGGGGTTGTTAGATGGAGGATCACATACGTACAGGCACCGGGAGATTCAAACGCTTCATATTGAATAATAAGTTTGTTCTATTCCTGCTGGTCTTGCTGCTGGTCGGACTGAATATTATGGTCTTCACGAAGGTTTCGTTCATATTCACACCGATTACAGTTCTGCTCAAAACTATTGTATTGCCTGTTATTCTGGCAGGTATCGTCTATTACTTATTGAACCCAGTGGTTGATCTGCTCGAACGCAAGGGTATCAAACGAGTGTATTCGATTCTGTTATTATTCATTATTATAATCGGCATTATTACAATCCTTCTAGTTGCAGTAATTCCGCTTATCTCTGAACAAGTGACAGAGCTGATTAACAATTTGCCGAAATACACGGAGCAGATTAGAGATGAATTTGACGTTATTATGGGTAGCTCTCTATCGAGTCAGCTGCAGAGCTGGTTCGATGTGAATACAACCGATGTAATGGGAGAGCTGACTGGCAGAATTACGTCTGTGCTTAATAATGCATGGACCAGCATCGGTTCATTCGTAGGTGCGCTCAAGGAAATCGTTCTTGCCATCATTACACTTCCATTCATTTTGTTCTATTTGCTTAAGGATGGTAAGAAGCTTCCAGACAAAATTGTATCTTTCATGCCTGTTGCCATGCGTACTCCGACGCTTCGTGTAATGGGAGAAATGAATAGTCAGATCAGCAGCTATATCCGCGGTCAGATCGTCGTAAGCTTCTGCATCGGGATATTGCTCTATATCGGTTATGTGATTATTGGCCTGAAATATTCGCTGGTGCTGGCGCTGATCGCCGCTTGTACCGCGGTCATCCCTTATCTGGGGCCTGCTATCGCGATTACTCCTGCGGTAATCGTAGCTGCTGTTACCTCACCGGTCATGCTGCTCAGCATGATCGTCATCTGGACGATTGTACAGCTAATTGAGGGCAAGTTCATCTCTCCACAGATTATGGGCAAAAGCTTACAGATTCATCCGATTACGATTATCTTCGTTATTCTAACAGCAGGTAATTTATTTGGAGTAGTCGGTGTTGTCCTTGCCGTTCCAGGGTATGCTGTATTGAAGGTGATGTTCAATCATTTGTTCGGCTATATGACATCCAAGTCTGCGTTGTATAAGGATGAGAATAAGACTTAGATTGAGTGAAAGGCTTCATGTGTTATAAGGAACGAAGCAAATCGAATAAGCAAATACCGGAGGGGCCTGTCATAACAGGCCAGCTCTATCCCTTTATTATGAGAGAGCCTGTATCGTTTCGTTGCAGGCTCTTTTTGTTATGCATGAACAAGAGGGGTTTGAAACAGTATGACGTTCATTTTGTTTATTCATTATTAAAAACTCCCCCGAACGTCTATAAGACGTATCGAGGGAGTTCCTTAAGGTGACTATATAGAGAAGCGGATGACTTCCGCTTATTAGGCTGTTTCAACAATAGCTTCTTCATTGCTATTGTCTTCGTTCTCAATAATGAGCTCGACCTTCTTAATGCGGTGCTTGCCGATCTCACGAACAATGAATCGCATATTTTGATGTTGAAGCTCTTTGCCTGGCTTAGGATCTTGAATCTCGCTATATAACCAGCCGCCAACGGTATCAACTTCTTCATGCTCAAGATTAACGCCAGTTAGATGGCTGAGCTCATCAAGGGATACTTTACCGTCGAGCAGGTAGCAGTTATCTTCAAGCTTCTCAATATCTTTGCGTTCGTCGCCATCGAATTCATCACGAATCTCACCAACGATCTCTTCAAGAATATCTTCGATCGTAATGAGACCAGAGGTTCCGCCGTATTCATCCATTAGAATAGCGATATGAACACGTTCCTGCTGCATGCGCTTAAGAAGCGTTTTGACCGGAAGCACCTCGGATACCGTCAGTACAGGATGAACAAGCTTCTTGAAGTCGAACTCTTTGTTCTCTTGGAATTCAAGGAAGAGCTGCTTCGTATTAATCATACCAATAATATTGTCTTTGCTCTCGGTAGCTACCGGGAAGCGAGTATATTGTTCTCTACGAATAATTTCCATATTATCTATTAATGAATTGTTGGAGTATAAACAAATCATGTCTGTGCGTGGAACCATAATTTCTTTGGCCAGCATTTCGTCGAATGCAAAGATGCGGCTTACATAACCATATTCCGTGTTGTTGATCTTACCGCTCTGATAGCTGTCATTCAGAATGATCTGAATTTCTTCTTCAGAATGGGCCTCTTCATGCTCTTTGGCTGGCTTCAGTCCGAATAGACGAACTAGAGCGTTGGCCGAACCATTGAGAATCCAAATGAAGGGAAACAAAATTTTGTGGAACAAGATAATTGGTTTTGCAACCATAAAGCTGATGAATTCTGCCTTTTGGATCGCCCATGATTTAGGAGCAAGCTCACCAATCACGACGTGCAGGAAGGTTACAGCTACGAATGCAATGACTATGGATAAAATATGGCTGATACTGCTGTCTACATTGAAATTCTCGAATAAAGGGAGAAGAATAAGTTCTACCGTTGGTTCACCCAGCCAACCAAGTCCGAGAGCCGTGATCGTAATACCAAGTTGACACGCTGACAGATAAGCATCCAGATTGCTTGTTACTTGTTGTACGGCAAGTGCGTTCTTCTTTCCTTCAAGGACCAATTGATCCACACGGCTCGCACGAAGCCTAATAATAGCAAATTCTGTAGCTACGAAAAAAGCGGTCAATAATATTAATACGGCAATCATAAATAGACTGAATCCTATACCCATTGTCCTCGTTCACAATCCTTTGTTTTTTTATTTTAAGTTCTTATGAACTACTATAACGAACTTATCGTATACTTTGCAATCTCTCTATTTAACTATACAAGTCTATTACCTTCGAATTTAACGCAAAAAACGATACTGAGAACACATTATTAGCAAATATCTCGTCTTTACAAGGGTATGTATATGAGCGTATGATGAGTTCAATTGAACTTGAAATACAGATGTAGGAGGAAGGCGACATGCAATCTTTCACGCTTACTCGCAAAGAAATGGCTAATCTGCTGCTTGCTCTGCATGGCCGATATAGCGACAATCCGCTGCAAGTGCTGCAGCAGGCTTGGAAAAAATCACATCGTGACGCCTATGAATCGGGTTCGCCGCTGCCGGCTTTTTTGTCTACGGCACTGCCACCCGTCTTAGTTAAGATGATAAAAGGCAATGAGGTGCGCGGCTTCTCGCTACAGGAAATAGCGGCCCTGGGCCAATTAATTGAGTACTCCCATATGTCTATTACCTCTATGCAGAATTGGGTGAAGAGAGACTTCAAGGCTTATTTCGATTGTCCGAAAATAGGCAAAAAATATTCGCTGAATCAAGCCGCATTATTGTTTGTTATTGAAGATCTGAAGTCAAATCTGGATTTCGACTCCATTCGCAAGTTATTCGAAATCTTGTTCAACAAGCCCGAAGACGAGCATGATGATCTCATCGGTCCACTCGAGCTGTATGCGTCCTATTCCACGATGTTCGAAGAAATGGATGCGAATAATGATCAGGTGCTGGATATCGTCGGTCATGTGAAGGGCGGACGCAACCAGGATTCCCTTACAGAGAATGCGATTCGTTCATCGGCAGACCGCTTCGTTGATCAAATTCCGCATTTGACAGAGGAACAGACAGAAGCGCTGCGCAACATTCTATTCATCGCCGCGATCTCGATTCAGACGTCTTACTTCCATTCCTTAGCAAGGCGCTATTGCAATGCCACACTGTTCCTTAAGGAGCAGCAATAGAAGGGGGAGCAAGTAGTAGTGGAGAGAATTATACAGTATTGCAAAAGCAAGCCAGGAGCTTATGAGGACTATCCATTCGGACCTCAGCCCTTAGTGATGAAGGTTGCAGGCAAAATGTATGCCTTACTAAATGAAGATTCGATCTCACTGAAATGCGACCCCGTCATTGCTGAGAATTTGCGTGAGCAGTACGCAGCTGTGAAGCCGGGCTACCACTTGAATAAAAAGCATTGGAACACGGTCGACTGCGACGGTTCGCTGACAGAGGATGAGCTGAGCAGCATGATAGATCATTCTTACGAGCTTGTAGTGGCTAGCTTAACGAAAGCAGCGCGGTCCGAGCTGTCAGTTCTTCGGCCATAGCCTAGAAGAACTGCAAAAGGCAGATGCCGATTGGACCGGCTCCGCCTCTATTCCTTAGAACTTATTCGTTTGCTGCTCCGCCCAATCCCCGATAATTGGAAGCTTATACGTTCTGCCCTGCAAGGTGAGCAGCATAAGCGCTATCCATAATATGAAGCTCACGGGCGCTAGTATAAGATTCAGCAGCCACCCAATAAACGGAATGAACTGAAATACAAGATTAAGCACGAACAAAGGAACGAACGTAGCAATAGACTGCATCGCATGAAACTTGACGAACCGACTCTGTTTCTCGATAGCAATGAATATAATGCCGGTTACAAATACTCCCAGATAGCATAATAACCCAACAACCTTGGGGTCTAGTCCAGTTGATGATTGATCTGGCTCGAGCGAAGGGGATTGCATAGAAGAAGGTCACCCTCTCTATTGTTATTCCTGCATTGAGTGTATTCGTGGTCAAGCACCTATATTCCTTTTTATTCCCACAACTGGAAGACAGATTTTGTAAAGCTTTTGTAACCTGCCGCTCTCTTCACTCGTCTAAAATGTAGAAGTGTGTGATATTCGCACTAGACGACAATTGAGCGAGGAGCAAGCTTCCTATATGAAGATGAACAAAAAACAAAAATGGATCTATACGATAGCGGCAATTATTGTTGTGCTTGGCACAGCGGGTTATTTCAATCGCGGGGCACTTGCCATGCTCGGGTTCGAATGGTTTCTGGAGGATTCGGTAGCTGCTAAGCTGGAGCAGACGTACAAGCCAATAGAGGGAAGAGAGCCTGTTCCCATCGTTAGCAATGAGGAAGATAAGCAGCCACTTTCTCTCCTGTTGCTCGGTGTGGACCAGCGGGGCAAAGAGATAGGGCGTTCGGATACGATGATCTACACGGTCATACGGCCGAAGGATGGGGCTATCTTAATGCTGTCAATTCCTCGAGATATGTATGTGGATATAGTGGGTAAAGACAAGAAGGACAAAATTACACACGCTTACGCCTTCGGCGGGGCGAAGATGGCAGTAGAAACGGTAGAGAAGCTGTTCGCTGCTCCGGTTAATCATTATGCCACGATTAATTTCGAGGGCTTCCGGAATGTTATTGACGCCATGGGAGGAATCGCGCTTCCCATTGAAGAAGATCTAGTAAATGATGATCCTGATCATGAGCATTTTGTCGTGAAAGCGGGTCAGAGTGTATATAATGGTACGGATGCGCTCAATTATGTGAGATTCCGGGAAGATGCCGGAGGTGACATGAGCCGCACGGGCAGGCATCAGGAGTTCGTGGGCGCTATGCTGGATAAAGCTTCTGGAGTGGGGCAATGGGCGAAAATTCCTGAATTGATCGACATCATGGGTGATAATTTCAGCACGGACCTGCGGCCTGAGCAAATGATTAACTTGGCACAGGCGATGCTGCAGACAGATACTCGCACCATCTACAGTCATACGCTGAAGGGTGACGGGCACCGGCTTGTTGCTGGCGGTACATGGTACTATTTCTCCGATGAAGAGGACTTGTCTAAGGCACAGTTGATGATCGACAGCTGGATGAATGCGGACACAGTGAAGAATGAGCTTATCCTGCCTGACAAGTACGTATCGAAATCCAGTAAGCCGGTCTCATCCTTATCGAGCGAGAGCAGCACAGAACGGGCCGTACATTAAGAATTATTATGCAGGACGTATATGAAGTGACGAGGAATGGAGTTGAAGGACGGATGAATATTGCTTTTTTTCTGCTGCCTAAGCAGGAAGTGGTCACAGTAACACAAGAAGCAACGCTCAGGCAGACCCTGGAGAAGATGGAGCACCACCGTTATACAGCTGTTCCTATTATTGACGAGCAGGGTGGATACGCAGGAACTGTCACAGAGGGCGATTTGCTGTGGTTTATGAAGAATCGGGCAGATCTCACGTTCGAGTTAACGAATAAGGTCAAGCTGTCCGAGGTGCCGCTGCGGCTGAATAATCGCTCAGTCCAGATTGACGCCAACATGGCGGATTTGATTACGCTGGCTAAGGTACAGAACTTCGTACCTGTGACTGATGATATGGGACGATTCATCGGTATTGTGCGCCGAAGTGAAATTATTGATTACTGCCAGACGATTATGCAGGGTACGATGAAGCTTGAAGCATAAATGCTGATTAGCTGTTTAGGCATAGCAGCAATCGAGTGCCGGTACTGAAGTTTTGACATGGGGTCATATTTCTTCCTACATATGGGAAAAATGTGGTCATATAGTCGGAATTAACTTCAGGAGGGGCTCGCATGAAAGAGAAAGAGCACCAAAAAGGCGGAAACCGAAAGAGGTTCCGTCTTTTTGGTTTATTAGCGGTCGTCATTATTGCTTGCTATACCGGCTGGTATCGCAGCGGTGGAGATAGCGGAGGCGCAGCAGGAGGTGACTATGCTTCCAACAGGCTGAGCAGTGCTCAGCAAGCCTTAGTTGCCCAGCAGCAATGGACAGAGGCAGAGCTGGCGAAGGAATATGATACCGTCATTCAGGGTGGGAGAGTGATGGACCCTGAGTCCGGGCTGGACAAGACAGGCTGGAATGTGGGGATTACAGGAGGAGAGATCGCGATTGTAACCTCACAGCCTCTGACAGGCAAACGCATCATTGATGCTGAAGGTCTCGTTGTGGCCCCAGGGTTCATCGACAATCTATCCTATGACCCGAATCCACTTGGTGTATGGCAGAAGATTGGAGATGGCGTTACGGCGAATATCGCTATGCATGGCGGCACGTCCACACCCAAGCAGTGGTACAGCTATTACGAGCGTAATGAAACGCCCGTGCACTTCGGCGCTTCCTTCTTCTATACGCAGGCACGCAATCAGTTCCGTCTGGGCCGTTATGACAGTGCGCAGCCAGAGCAGATTGGGCTGCTTGTGCAGCAGGCCGAGCAAGCCCTGAATGATGGAGCGCTGGGCATTTCCTTCAGCCTGGAATATGTGCCGGGCATCTCGGCGGCGGAGATTATTCCGCTTATGGAGCTGGCAAGCGAGTACAATGTGCCTGTCTATTTTCATGCGCGGTATTCGGATATGGAGCCTCCAGGCACGAACATCGAGGCAGTCAATGAGTTGATTGAATATGCAGAGCTAACGGGCGCAGCCGTACATATTGATCATATTAACAGCACGGGCGGGACTTTCTCGATGGGGCAGTCCTTGAAGCTGGTAGACGAAGCGCGCAAGAAGGGGCTGGATCTGACGGCCTGCGTGTATCCGTATGATTACTGGGGCACTTATCTCAACTCCGCAAGATTCGATAAGGGGTGGCAGTCGAGGTTCCGTATCTCCTTCGAGGATCTGCAGATCGCCGGCACGATGGAGAGACTGACGGAGCAGACCTTCAGCCAATACCGCTCAGAGGGCAAGCTTGCTGTCGCCTATGCTATACCTGCTCAGGATGTGGTAGACGCGCTGAAGGCATCCTATGTCATGATTGGCAGTGATGCGATTCTGGAGCCGGGGCTGAACAATCATCCGCGCGCCTCAGGCACCTTCGCTCGGACGATAGGGCTGTATGTGCGGGAGAAGCAAACGATGTCCCTCATGGATGCGATTGCGAAGATGAGCTTATTGCCTGCCCAGCGGCTGGAGAAGCAAGCTCCATTGCTTCGCAAGAAGGGCAGACTATCGAAGGGGATGGATGCGGATATCGTCGTGTTCGATTACAAGACGATAATCGACCGATCGACCGTAGATAAGCCGGATCAGCTGTCAGGAGGAATCCGGTATGTCTTCATTGGTGGCAAGCTGGCAATGGATAATGGCAAGCTGAATAAGCAGATTCGGGTAGGTGAGCCGATTCGCAGCGAGTTTGTACGATTAACGGAGAAGTCTGGACAGCTTCAATGGGGAAGCACGAGTTATCCGGTAGTGACGTATAAGGAAGGACATTATGTCGACGTATATGCGCTGGAGCAGCATGGCTACCAGCTGAGCTGGAATGACATCCAGCATACCTTCTCAGCGGCTAAGAGCGAATCCTCGCAGCTATCAGAGGCAGGTCGCAGGGCGGGCATAGCCCCCGCGCTCGGACAGCTAATGCTGGAGCGCGGGTATCACTTAACGGCAGATGGTGTTCAAGCTGAGCTTTTATCGATTGGACAGCGGGCTTTTGTACCATTGTCTCTGCTGACAAGGCTTGGCTACAACGTAGCTAATGACGGAGACGTGTGGACCATAGAATAATGGCTTCGTGATGTGGATGGAAGCAGCGGTGCTTGGGAAGCGGGCTTGCGCAGTCTCGGCCCTGCCGCTTCATTCGGATAAGGTATGTACACTTGTATCTCGAGGACTTTGGCAGCAGGCACTCAGGCAGCGATGGGATTGTACGTGATATGTTGAGCTTTTATGCTATAATGGGGTGTGGAAAGTTTGTGTAATTAGCTAACGATTATATGCGCAAGAGGTGAAAGGTTTGAAGCCTGGTTTGAAGTCAGTACTTTGGAGCGTAGCGGCATTGCTCCTTATTTTGTCAGTAGCGGTACCTGGATTGAATATATTGACCGTCTTGCTCTTGATGGTGCCTTATGTGGTGCTGTACACGATGCTGTCGAATCGTTCGTTCCTGCTGCATCTTGTACCCGTCTGGATCATCGCTGCCGTTATATTAGGCCCCGCTGTCTTGATCATTGGATTGTTCTTCCTGATTCCAGCAATCTATATGGGACATATGTATCGTAAGCGGCTGCCGGCAGCCACGGTTATGAAGCGCACGATCCTTACGTTGCTAGCGCTAATACTTGCCGAGTTCTTAGTTCTCCAAGTGATTATGGATATATCGATCATCGACGAGATGGGGACGACAGCACGCACGATGTTCAATGAAACTGCTAAGGATCCACTCTTCTCAACCGTCTTGAATGACGACTACATAGAGCTCGTGATTCAGATGATGGTCAATTCAATTCCGATGGCTTTGATTATCGTAGCGGTCCTCTACACGATTATTACACATTATCTTTCACGTAAAATATTGAACGCGAGCGGCATGGACTTGCCGGGTGTGCCTCCAGCCAAAGATTGGAGACTGCCGCGGGTGCTTGTCGTGTATTACTTAATTCTGTATGTGATGGCTTTGTTCGTATCAAGCGAGGATACGTCATTCTTCTCTGTTGCATTGATGAATTTACTGCCGTTATTACGGTATGCCTTCGCGGTTCAGGCGGTTGGGTTCTTCTTCTTCATTGCTCATCAGCGCAAATGGAACAAAGCAGTTCCCGTGCTTATCGCTATTCCGGTTCTGCTGTTCCCGCCGCTTAGCTTGATCGGCGTGCTGGATGCTGCTTTTCCGATCCGCAAGTCGTTTACGAAATCATAGCACAGGAGCGATTAGGAAATGCCGAAGTTTCTCGTTACGCGTTGGCACGGAATGCATCAAATCTGGGCTTTCGTATTAATGGTTATGATGACTGTGACGCTTGCATGGTTTGAGTGGGTAATCGGACTTATCGCTCTGCTGTTCACGATTGCCGCAGGCGTCTATACGGTGCTTGCGGAGCGGGCATTCCGCAAAGATCTGAAGTCTTATCTAGGTACATTGTCTTATCGGGTGAAGAAAGCGGGCAATGACGTCATTGGCGAGCTGCCCTTCGGAATTATTCTGTATAATGATGATAAAGCAGTAGAGTGGCATAATCCGTTCATTGCGGAAATTATGGCGCAGGAGTCTGTTGTTGGCATGCCGCTAATTGAACTGTTCCCTACGCTTCAGCAGGTGAAGGACCGTGAAGGAACGGTTGAGGCTACGGTCGGCAATCACATCTATCAGCTCATATTCAAGCAGAAGGAACGGATTCTGTACGTACAGAACATTACGGAGCTGTGGCAGCTTAGCAAGAAATATGATGAAGAGAAGCTTGCCCTTGGGGTTGTGATGATCGACAGCCTGGATGAGGTTACTCAGGGGATGGACGATAATCAGCGCAGCTCTCTTCAGTCGAAGGTAACGACGGAGATTACGGAGTGGGCACAGCGTTATCAGGTGTACCTGAAACGGCTCACCTCGGATCGCTTCCTCCTTATTACGAATCAGAAGACGCTGAGACAGCTGGAGCAGTCCCGGTTCGTCATTCTCGATGAAGTACGGGAGATGACAGGCGATCAGAAAATCCCGATCACGCTCAGTATAGGCTTCGCTGCGGGTGCTGAGACGATTGTGGAGCTTGGGCAATGGGCGCAATCGAGCCTTGATATTGCCCTCGGCCGCGGCGGCGATCAGGCGGCTGTTAAGGTAGGCGGCAGGCAGTCCTTCTACGGGGGCAAGTCCAATGCCGTGGAGAAGCGTACCAGAGTCCGCGCACGCGTCGTTGCCCATGCCTTGCGGGACTTGATCCGTGAGAGCGGCAATGTGATCATCATGGGTCACAAGATGCCGGATATGGATGCGATAGGCGCCTCCATCGGTGTACTGAAGGCAGCTCAGCTCTTCGGCAAGGAAGCGTATATCGTACTGGAAGGCATCAATCCAGCCATTGAGAAAATGATGGAGCTGCTGCGTGAGGATGAGCGCTTCTCGAAGCGATTCATTACGCCCGAGCAGGCACTTGGCTTAGTAGACAGCCACACGCTCGCTGTTGTTGTCGACACGCATAAGGCCTCCATGGTGAAGGAGCCAAGGCTGCTTAATCAGACAAGCCGAATCGTTGTCGTCGACCATCACAGGCGGGGTGAGGAATTTATCGCGAATGCGATTTTGGTCTATATGGAGCCTTACGCTTCATCAACCTGTGAGCTTGTGACCGAGCTGCTGCAGTATATTCATGATCGCGTTGTACTTGATGTGCGTGAATCAACGGCGCTGCTGGCAGGCATTACAGTAGATACGAAGAGCTTCTCGCTTCGTACGGGTGCCCGTACCTTCGAGGCAGCATCATTCCTTCGCCGCAACGGAGCTGACTCGATGATGATTCAGCGCATGCTGAAGGAAGATCTCGAGGAATACGTGCGAAAAGCCGAAATTATTAAGCATGCGAGTGTTTATTACGAGCATATCGCGATTGCAGTCACAGAGCCAGGGCGCAAGGTCGCACAGCTGCTGATTGCCCAATCGGCAGATACGCTGCTTAATATGACAGACATTCTCGCATCGTTCGTCATTGGGGAAAGGCCGGATGGCTTGATCGGCATAAGTGCCAGGTCTCTCGGACATATGAACGTTCAGGTCGTTATGGAAAGAATGGGCGGCGGCGGACATCTGACGAATGCAGCAGCTCAGCTGGAATGCACCGTTGGAGAAGCAGCAGCTAAGCTCAAACGAATATTGGAAGAAATAGAAGCGGAAGAGGGGTTATTCGAATGAAAGTGATCTTTTTGAAGGACGTTAAGGGACAAGGCAAAAAAGGCGATGTGAAGGATTTATCTGAAGGATATGTACGCAATTTTCTATTACCTCAAGGACTTGCCAAGCTGGCTTCAGACGGCAACCTGAAAACTCTTGAAGTGCAGAATGCATCGGAAGAGAAACGCAAAGCGCAAGAGAAAGCAGATGCTCAAGCGCTCGGCAAACGGATGGAGGAAATGACGATCATCCTGAAGACGAAGGCTGGAGAAGGCGGCCGCTTGTTCGGAGCCATCACAAGCAAGCAGATTGCAGAGGCGCTTGCTGCTCAAGGAATCAAGGTCGACAAACGCAAGATTGAGCTTGAGGATCCGATCCGTACGCTTGGCGTAACACAAGTGCTGGTTAAGCTTCATGTAGATGTGAAGGCGAAGCTCAGCGTTCAAACGGTTGAAGAGTAGAGAATAGCAGCAGACAACAATGGCGATGCAGGGCATCGCTATTGTTGTCTCTGGATACAGCACCCTAGCTATAGGTAGGGTAGAGTGTCGTAAGTTACCATAGATTTATGGTGAGGGAAACTGCTACACTGTTCGTTGTAGATAACACGGAACTAGATCGGCCATTGATGAAGGCTAAGTTGAACATATAAGAGTGAAAGACAGTTGAATCACTCTCTCCCAAGGAGGGAACAATGATGAGTACAGAGCTGATGTTTGACCGTGTTCCGCCACAGAATCTAGAGGCGGAGCAGGCTGTTATCGGGGCAGTTCTGCTGCAGGATGAGGCGCTAATTACTGCTATGGAGCGGGTGCGCAGCGAAGACTTCTACAGCGTTCCCCATCAGCGGATATACGAGGCGATGGTGGAGCTGGCTGAGAGCAACCAGCCGGTCGACCTTGTAACGCTGACCGCACATCTTCAGGATCAGCAGCTGCTGGAGGAAATAGGCGGCGTCTCGTATTTGGCCAAGCTGGCTAATGCAGTACCGACAGCAGCGAACGTAGATTATTACGCTCAGATCGTGGAAGAGAAGTCGATGCTTCGTCGCCTTATTCGTACAGCTACGAACATCGTATCCGATGGATATGCCAATACCGATGAGGTCAGTGTGCTGCTGGGCGATGCGGAGAAGCGTATTCTCGAAATCTCGAACCGTCGTTCCAGCAGCGGCTTTATCTCGATACGGGATGTTCTAATGGAAGTATTCGAGAAGGTTGAATCGCTCTATATGCAGAAGGGCGGCACGACAGGCATTCCTTCCGGCTTCACCGATCTTGATAAAATGACCGCGGGCTTCCAGCGCAGTGACCTTATTATTGTCGCTGCTCGTCCCTCTGTTGGTAAGACGGCATTCGCACTGAACATTGCTCAGAATGTCGGCGTGCGGGCCCGTGAGACAGTCGCTATCTTCAGCTTGGAGATGTCGGCGGCGCAGCTCGTACAGCGTATGATCTGTGCCGAGGCGAACGTTGATGCGACACGGATGCGGACAGGCTATCTGGAGGGCGATGATTGGGAGAAGCTGACGATGGCGATTGGAGCCTTGTCTGAGGCGCAGATCTTCATTGATGACACGCCAGGTATTACAGTTGCAGATATTCGTGCCAAATGCCGTCGATTGAAAAAAGAGCGCGGGCTCGGCATGATTCTCATCGACTACCTGCAGCTGATCTCAGGTCGCGGCAAAGCCGGCGAGAACCGTCAGCAAGAGGTATCCGAAATTTCACGTACACTGAAGCAGATTGCTCGTGAGCTTGAAGTGCCCGTTATTGCCCTGTCCCAGCTAAGCCGGGGTGTTGAGCAGCGGCAGGACAAACGCCCGATGATGTCTGATCTTCGGGAATCAGGATCGATCGAGCAAGATGCCGATATCGTCTCATTCTTGTACCGGGATGACTATTATGACAAAGAATCCGAGAAGAAGAATATTATCGAGATTATTATCGCAAAACAGCGTAATGGACCGGTAGGAACCGTCGAGCTCGTCTTCTTGAAAAATTTCAATAAATTCGTAAGTCTAGACCGATCTCACGAGGATCCATCTCAAGCCTCCTAGACTTCCCGGTATATCCGAACAATTGCATGGGCAACCATACAATTGTTCGTTTTTGGTTTGACTTCTGATTGTTGGACTGCTACACTAGTAATGCTGTCTTTAGAGTGATAATGGACTGACGCGATGCATAATGCAGGGGTCATTTATCCGATAATCTTAAAGACGGTAAATTTCGGTGTGCTTAAACGCCGGACGGGGGTATGTTTATGTCTACGGTTGTTGTTGTTGGAACGCAGTGGGGAGACGAAGGGAAAGGCAAAATTACCGACTATTTGGCGGACGGGGCCGACGTCGTAGCTCGTTACCAAGGTGGTAACAATGCCGGACACACTATTCTCATTGACGATAAAAAGTATAAATTGACGATGATTCCATCGGGTATTTTTAATCATGATAAACTATGCGTAATCGGCAACGGGATGGTTATTAACCCGGAAGCGCTGATTGACGAAATTAACTATATTCATGACAATAACTTCTCCACTAAAAACCTCAAAATCAGTGATCGCGCGCATGTAATTATGCCTTATCACCTGATCTTGGACGGTCTGGAAGAAGAACGTAAAGGCGACAACAAAATTGGTACAACTCGCAAAGGCATCGGTCCTTGCTACATGGACAAAGCTGCCCGCAACGGTGTCCGGATTGCTGATCTGATGGATGCTGAAGAGTTCGACCTCAGAGTTCGCCGTCTGATCGTAGAGAAGAACCAAATGATTCAACAGGTATACGGCGGAGAAGCGCTTGATGCGGATTCGATTATTGCCGAATACCTTGGTTATGCAGAGGTTCTTCGTCCTTACGTGACAGATACTTCAGTTGTATTGAACGATGCTATTGATGGAGGCAAAAAAGTTCTGTTCGAAGGCGCACAAGGCGTTATGCTTGATATCGACCAAGGGACTTATCCGTTCGTTACTTCATCCAATCCATCTGCAGGCGGCGTATGTATCGGATCTGGCGTTGGTCCTTCCAAAATCCAACAGGTTATTGGCGTAGCGAAGGCTTATACGACTCGTGTTGGCGACGGTCCATTCCCGACTGAGCAAATCAATGCGATTGGCGATCTGATTCGTGATAAAGGCCATGAGTATGGTACAGTAACAGGGCGTCCACGCCGTGTAGGCTGGTTCGACAGCGTCGTTGTCCGTCATGCTCGCCGTGTCAGCGGTATTACAGGTCTGTCCTTGAACTCGCTTGACGTTATGAGCGGACTTGAAACGGTCAAAATCTGCACAGGCTACAAATACCGTGGTGAGATTATTGAGCATTATCCAGCAAGCTTGAAAATGCTGGCTGAATGCGAAGCGGTATATGAAGAGCTGCCAGGCTGGTCTGAAGACATTACTAGCGCGAAGACGCTTGATGATCTGCCAGAAAATACACGTAACTACTTGAACCGTGTATCTGAGCTGACAGGTATTCCGATTGCGATCTTCTCCGTTGGACGTAACCGTGAGCAGACGAATCCGGTTGTTAAGATCTATTAAGATTTCACAATATAGAAAGGCGTTGCAGGATTCCTGCAGCGCCTTTTTTTTATTGGGCCAATGAATTCTTATTTAGCTGAGGGGGTTGAAGGTGCCGGCTTAAGGCGGCGAAGCTTCGCGATGAGGAACAGGGTGACCGGAATGATGAAATGACCGATGAAGTAATAAAATACGATGATGGATACCCCATTGGCGTTCAGCTGAATAATGTTGGGGATTGACCAGAAGGATAAGGCGATAATCAGCATGCCGATGGGGATGACAAGCGGCTTATAATCTTTGACGCCGAACCACTGAGCAAATCCAATGACACTCGCATAATAGGTTACGATTGACCGGACGAATACATCTAGCACCCAGAGCAGCATGATGAGCGCGTCGAGATGCTCAATAAATTCGAATATCGATACATACCTAGTGATGATCATAAAGGGAAAAGGAAATAACTCTGTTGCTGGACCCAGTGCCAAGGCAACAAGCAGCATTGTTCCAGTTAAGATCGACAATATCCATAGAACAGATATGAATCCCCAACGCCTAGCCTTATGGATATCACTGACAAAGGGCAAGAAAAAGCTCATATACACATAGGTCGGGAACCATAATTGCAGAACGGCTGCCCCTCGTAGAATAGGTGCTATCCCATTAGACATAAAGGGCAGAATGTGATCAGCCTCTAGATTCGCGATGAGGGGGAAGATCAGGAGAAGCACGATGATGATAATGACGGGAGTGAGCAGCAGTGCGCTTCTTCCAATCAATTCAACGCCGCAGCGAACCGTTATAGCGCTTATGCCTACTAGTGTGACAACTAAGACGAGAGCTGGTGTCTCCTTGTAGAAGCTAGTATTCATAAACTCACTGAATTGACGTGCTTGATTGGCGTTCACCTGCAGGGAGATGAGCAGGAAGACAAGGCTGATGATCTTGCCAAGCAATGTGCCTACAATATGCTCGCTATATTCAATTAGAGATTGACCGGGATAGATCTTGTGTAAATGAATCACGATGGCAACGATAATAAATCCGGTAACGGAGCCTAGTAGTGGGGTGATCCACATGTCTTGCTTAGCCTCCGCATATGCGAACGTGGCTGAATTCAATATAGAGGTTGCCAGCAGTGTCATTAAGATCATGCAAGCCAGCTGTACAGATGATATTTTGCCACTTTCGAGCATGAAGGAAACCTCCTTGTTAAGTTATTTCAATGAAGGGGGTTCATGAGCTCATCCTGCTTAGGGGGCTTGATTCTACGGAGCAGGGCAACCACAAACACTAGGACAGGAAGGAAGAAATAACAGCACAAATATAAGAAGGTGACACTCTTGCTGGTATTGTAGAAATCAATCATCGTTGGGAAGGACCAATAGCCGAACACGATCATGAAAAGGGCAAGAGGAATAACGAGCGGCTTATAATCCTTCAATCCGAACCACTGGGCAAAACCGATTGAGCAGGCATAATGCATCATAATCGAACGGACGAATACATCGAGTACCCAGAGCACCATGATGAGTGAATCGAAGCGGGAGAAGAAGCTGAACAGCACGACATAACGGGTAAGCGTCATAATCGGGAAGTTGAATAGAGAAACGGCAGAGCTTAGGATAAGCAAGCTGGCAAGAAAGGAGCCTGTATAGGTGAGAACTGTCCAGCATACGGACAGGAAGCTCCACTTGGCAGATTTACCATTGTCATAGACGAATGGAATGAAAAAGGTCGTAAGGGCATACATCGGAAACCAAATTTGCAGGAATACTGCTCCACGTAGCAGCGGGAGCACCCCACGATCGAATAGAGGGAGTATACGATCAGGCTCAATCTCTGAGATGAGTGGGAAAATAAGCAGAAGGGTGATTAGAATGATGAACGGTGTTATCAGCAGTGCCGCGCGCCCAATCACCTCCACGCCTAGACGAACAGTTATTACGCTTATTGTGAGTAGAGATGTAAAGATAAATATAGATGGAGTCTGTTGGAAAAAGTTCAGGACCATGATATCAGCGAATTGTCTGGATTGCTGTCCACTCTGAAACAAAATGGCAATAAGGAGAATGAGGCCAGCTAGCTTGCCAACCATTTTGCCCATTATTTTCTCACTGTATTGGACGAAGGATTGTCCTGGATACAGCTGATGCATCCGGTGCATGATGGCGACAATGACGAATCCGGTTATTGAGGCAAGGATAGGCGTCATCCAAAAATCAGTATTGGCTAAGTCATAAGCTCGGGACGCGGCTGTTAGCACTCCTGTAGCGAATACAGACAAATATATTAAGCATGCAAGCTGTGCAGCAGACATTTTGCCACTTTCTAACATGGGATGCAGCCTCCTTCTAGTGGTTGTAGATGATCTATTTCTTCGGGAAAATGAGCTTATTAAGGGGGTCAAACAAGGCATTCAGCCACTGTGAAGGACCTGGCAGGTTCGGGTTGGCCATCACCATGGCGATAATAACGAGAGCGGACACGAATAGGATGAGATAGGCAGCAAGCATTCTCGGGGATTGGAGTTTTTTGCGATCCACCATAAAGAGGACTGCAGCTCCAATAGCAAGTTCTACATAGGACATCACGGAATTATTCATAGGCGTGTACCCTCTTCTTCACTCTGAGCAGGCATAGTCTCATTCTTGCCTTTGGAAGAAACGCCTTGTCTGACCCAGGCAGCTAGCAGCAGGACGATAGGTATGCCTATCCCGGACAGAATATAGTACAAGGGCATCGTTAAGTCTTTGGATGTGTTAATAATGGAAGTGGGATCCCCCCAGAAGCAGAATAGGATGAGCAGCATACCCACAGGGAATACGAGCGGCCTATAGTCAGGCATCCCCAGCCATTGTGCGAGTCCAGCAGCAAATCCGTAATACCCGTACATGATACGAATGGCGAATGCTACGACCCATACCATCATAACAATTGCTTCTAGATGCTCGAAGAATTCACTAAAGCTGGTGAATCTCGCAATGGTCACGAACGGATAGTAATACATAGAGGCAGCATGTCCGAGAAAGGAGGCCACATTCCAGTTCGTTATCATCATCATGAAGCCGAGAATAATGGGTGAGAGCAAGCCCCATCTCCATATCGGCTGAGAAGAGCGTATGCTGGGCAGATAAAAGGTGGAAAAGCAGAAAATGGAAAACCACATCTGCAGGACAAAGCCTCCCATCAGAGAAGGGAATAGGCCGTTCTCCATTATGGGCTTAATAGGTGTTATTGTCCAAGACAGCGGGATGAATACAATCGCGATCACCAAAATAACTAAAGGTGCGTACAGAAATGGAAGACGACAGATGACTTCAACACCGCCCCGAACAGCTGCGCCGGATACGACGATAAGGCAGCCTACTATAACGACTGCTGGTGTATGCAGCAAGAATGATTCGCCTATAAAGTCTGCGAATTGACGAAGCACGAAGCTTGTTGAGAACAAGACAAAGAAGAGAAATAAGAAGGATATGATCTTCCCGAGTATTCGTCCCAAGATGAGATCGGCATATTGAACAAGAGTTTTGCCAGGATAGATCTGATGAAGGACGATTAGAATGGAGATGAGCATTATCCCTCCAAGGGTGCCCCAGATAGGGGCAATCCACATATCCAGCTCAGCAACACCCGCTGATACGGTAGGGGAGGACAGCAGCGCTGTCCCCATAATGGCGATGTACATAAGCATGCTGAGCTGAGCTGCTGAGATTTTTACTTTATCCATCGTATCCCTCTAATCCCTTCGTTATGGTCATGTTAATGCGGTAGAAATAAGCCGACTACGAACCGGATAAACTGTGGAGGCCCAGGCAGGTTCAGGTCAAACAGCAGAACGATTGATAGTGCCCACTGTGCCAGAAGCATGAAGGCAT
The DNA here is from genome assembly GCF_059686975.1 of Paenibacillus xinjiangensis. NCBI lineage: Bacteria > Bacillati > Bacillota > Bacilli > Caryophanales > Paenibacillaceae > Paenibacillus > Paenibacillus xinjiangensis. The sequence goes on from NZ_JCAALS010000017.1 coordinate 66,084, forward strand.
AGGCCTTCTTCGTTCGGGGATCTGTCAAGCGAGTCCACTCCAATCGAAATAAGGCCGCTACTACACCAGTTACAATAATCATCATTATCAGGTTCAAGATTCCTCGTCCTGCTCTTCCATTAAATACTTGTTCTGGCCAATCAGACCTGTACGGAGAATGGAAATCTTAACATCATATTTCACTTCGACCTGTGGAAAGAGCTGATCCCAGTTCTTTTTGTTTTGCTTCCATTGCTTAGGGTAATGACGATGGAATTGATCGGCGAAGCCTAAAATATCGGTATTGGATTTCTGAGCCGTCTCTACTGCACTTGTAATGCGCTGGATGACGACTGTGCTGAACTGCTTCTCCATCATCTTAATGCTGTCAGGGCTTGTGACGTCGATCTTTGTTGTATTCTCAGTCATATTACCGGTTCCTCTAACCTTTGCGGTAATGATCCATTTGCCATTGACAATACTAGGGCGTAGACTACATTTGCTCTTAATAAGCGTTATCGAGGTATGTCCTTCATCGCCTTCCATCCTGCTAGTAAGAGTCGCGGACTTCACCTGATTCCGAAGCCAGAGCAGTCCGCGTGTTTTGTTGACATTGTACAGCTGGTTCATCTTCAGCGACTTAATGGAAATCGCACCGCCCATGAAGGGGCTCTTCCTATTGCCGCTCTCCTTCATGCTTATCCAAGGAATAACTCCGGTATGGGCTTCATCAGACAGCTGAATGATAAGCTCAAGTAAGGTGACACTTAGACCGGTCTGAATGACCGACATTTCACGGAGCACCTCCGCGCTGTTGCGTTCGATACTTGGTTTCCACTGCAGAACTTGGTCGGCTGTTCCCTTGACCATATACACATTCGCCCGTTCACGTGGATGGGGGTGCCTGGTCAAAAAATCCATAGGATCTTCAATGCCATGCTTGACCAGCTTTTCCCCGAATACAAAGACGTCTGACTGTCCCCAAAAAAATCTGCGCGACAGCAGCTCCTGAAGCTTGGCCGCGGCATCAGCAGTATTAGAGCCGCTTGCGCTCTCTACGAGCGATTGATTGGTTCCACCAGAGGGGCCGCTTCCCATGCTCTGTGACTCCCCTGAGCCGCTGGGGACGAATAGCTGTGCCGTTACTTTGATCTTGTTGTCGTCTGTAAGATCGAAGCCAGCGGCTGTAACGATAGCTATGTCATTAATCTCCGTTCGATCCCAGCAGGAGGTAAGAAGCGGCAGAGACAGTACAAGAACAAGGATAACCAAGAGACGGCGCAATGGAGCTCTCAAGCGAATCATTCCTTTTTTAATCTAGAATTTGTAGGTCGCACCCTGAATTTATTCCATAAACCGCCTGTAAGATGCGGCCTCGTATTCATAGCCCATCGAGGGGCTCGTATCAGAGTATCCTTCATCTCTCCCGTTTGAAGAGGGGCCAGTGGAGACAGATAGGGCACACCGAAGGAACGGAGCGATAATAAATGAATGAGAACGAGCAGCCCCGCAAGAACGATGCCATATAAGCCGAGAATACCTGCACACAGCATGATGGGAAATCGAATCAACCGAAGTGCGAGGCCGAGCGAATAGTTGGGAATGAGAAAGGAGGCTACTCCTGTAACAGCGACAACCATGACCATTGGTGATGAGACAATTCCTGCCGAGATCGCAGCTTGTCCTATGACGAGAGCACCGACGATACTGACAGCAGAGCCGACCTGCTTCGGCAGCCGAATGCCAGCTTCCCTCAAAGCCTCGAAGGTAACCTCCATTAGAAGTGCTTCCACAAGAGCAGGGAACGGGATCTGCTCACGAGTCTGGGCAATGGTTAGCAGAAGCGTAGTCGGCACCATCTCTTGGTGGTAGGACAGCACTGCGACATATAGCGAAGGCAGGAATATAGCTAAGAATCCCAGCACAATTCGGAGCCAACGAATGCCAGTAGATACGAATGAGCGCTGGTAGTAATCCTCAGGTGATTGCATCAAGGTAAATAGGGTTGCAGGTGCAACGAGTGAGAAGGGTGTGCCGTTAATCAACAGCGCAATTCGTCCTTCCAGCAGGTTGGAGGCTACCACATCAGGACGCTCTGTTGCCTGAAGCTGTGGGAAAGGCGAGAAGGGATCATCCTCAATCCACTCTTCAATAAAGTTGCTGTCCATGAACCCGTCGGCATCAATTCGGGATAATCGATCCTCCATCTCTTGGACAAGACCGGGGTCAACAATGCCTTCAATATAAGCAATGATACATGTCGTCTTCGTATATCGTCCGATAGTGACAGGCTTAAGCTTGAATGCTGGTGTCTGCAGCCTCCTGCGGAGCATGGAGGTATTCACACGGAGTGTCTCTACGAAGCCTTCTCGCGGACCGCGCACCACGGTCTCAGCTGCTGGCTCCTCAATTGCACGCATTTCCCACAGCGGCAAGGCGAATACACTGGCGAGAGGCTCGTCTCCATCGAGCAGCATAACGGGATTGCCAGCGGAAATATGATCCGCAATCTGCTGCATGTGATCGACAGTCTGCACAATAGCAATCGTAATAAGCGGGAGTACAGAATCCCAGCCTGTATTGCCGTTAACGCCTTTGTTTTTGAGCGGGGCCAGAATGTGCTTGTCCAATTCTTTCACATCGGATAGTCCATCAATGTAGAGAATAGCGGCTCTGGGACCACCACGTATGGTGAACTCATTGCATATGAAATCTGAGCTATCCTGAAACAGCTCGCGCATAGCGGCAGTATCCGCAGTCAGGCTGCCGGTGAGCCTCTTCGAGAGAAGTAAACGCTGTGTATGCAATGTATCCTTAATGGATGCCTGTTGTTTATTCACGAGCTGAAATCCCCCTCACCAATCGTCCCCTATAGATTGTGCATCAACTATCCAATTCATACAGACAATTCCATTTATGTCGATTGCGAGGGTTGTCTACTCTCTTTATTGACCATAATGATAGATAACAGAATGGAGAATGATGCTGCACAGAATGCGGCAGGGATGAGAGGGATGATGATGATGTGGAGAACGACTCGGTGGCTCGCCAAGCTGGTGGCAGCTGGGCTTATTATAAGCTTTCTATCGATCTGGACAACGGGCTATATCGTGAACAGCTATGTGGAGACACTGCTGAAGCAGTTCAATCTGCCTATAGAGGTGCAGCCGATGGCCCTGTCCGGGGTGTGGGGCAACCTGTGGGGAGCCGATCCTGTGAAGGTTGAGAATGTAGAGAAGCCGGAAGGGACTAGCGATACAGTGCAAGAGCAAGACGAAGAAGCGCCTGTAGCAGTCGATGCTTTCGGTGATCAATCCGAGGCGCCGTTAACCGATATGGGAATAGGGAGCGGGACCAAGGCGGATGGAGGTACAGCAGCTGAAGCGGGTGAAGGGGAGCTGGAGTCTGGCGAGAGTACCGGAGAGGCCCCTTCAATTGATGGTACAGAGACAGCGATAACGACTGAAGATCTGAATGAAGTGAAAGAGCAGATGAGCGATGCGGATAAGGACGAGCTGTTCGGCCTACTCATGAGCAAGCTTCCTCAGGAGGCTTGGCAGACGATATCCTCCTTCATGGAGAATGGCCTTACAGATGAGGAGTTAACACAGGTTCAGCAGATTATGGCCCAGCATCTGGATAAGGAGCAATATGAACAAATGATGGGAATTCTGAAGAAATATTAATCATTACCACTATTAGGGAAGGTTGCCCAGTATATTAAGCATATGTTAAAGTAGTAGGCGAGTGCTCCGACAGGGCATTTCGCCTATTTCTATGTCGGAAACCAGATTATAATGCAGCAATAACGCAAAAAGGAGACGATCATGACCGTACTTAGGCCAAAGGATCGGATCCGAAAGGCATGGGACCAATCTGTTCAATTCTTTCGGCAAGTCCGTCCGCAAGACTCGAAAGGCAAGAAACAGCAACAACCTGCAAGCGGCAATGCTGATTCACCCTGGTGGCGCAAGAAGGCTGTCATCATTACCGGAGCAACACTGGCTATTCTAGCGACAGCTGGTATAGGGAGTATCCAATACGTACAAGCAAACACAGTTGACTACTACAATGTATATAGAAATGGAACAACGATAGGCTCGGTAAGCAGCAAGATGGAAGTTGAGCAGTTTCTGAAAGAGAAATCCGAAGAAATGCAAGAAGAGAATCCGGATATTACAATGGTTCTTGATCCAGGTACAATTACCTATACGAACGAGAGTGCGTTCAAGGCAGTGCCCGCAACAGAAGCAACATTGGACAAGCTGGATAACCTAGTTACCACACATGCAGTAGGGGTGGAACTGAAGGTTGATGGTGAAACGATCGGTATCGTGAAGGATCAAGCGACTGCAGAGGCTATCTTAACCCGAGTGCAGAGCAAATACGCACCGGAGCTGGCATCGAAGAAGAGCACGAAGGAAGTACAGGCGCTATCCTACAATGCATCGGATGAGGCGGAGGCTTCTAAGGAAACGGCGGAAGTGAAGGATGGACGCGAGCTGACGAAGGTTCAATTCGTCGAAGAAGTGAAGACCGAGAATGCTCCTACACAGCCAGAAGAGATCATGAGTGCTGAGGATGTATATAAGAAGCTGGTGCAAGGAAGCATCGAGCCGACGAAGTACACCGTACAAGAAGGCGATTGCGTAGGCTGTATAGCAGATAAGTTCAATATTTCGGCAGATGTCATCTATGACAATAACCGCTGGATTGAAGAAGACAAGATCAAGGCCGGGGACGTTCTTGACCTGACGGTGATTCAGCCGGAGGTTACCGTTCAGACCGTTGAGAAGCTAGTAGAAACCGTTACAATCGTGCCACCAGTCGAAGTGCAGCAGAATGATTCCATGCGTGTCGGCGAATCCAAGGTAATTAGTGAAGGGCAGAGCGGTTCCAAGCGCGTTACATACAGTATCGTGAAGAAGAACGGTTATCTGATCAGCGAACAGCTGGTCAGCACTGAGATTATTAAAGAAGCTGTGCCGTCTGTCGTTATGAAGGGAACGAAGGTTGTACTTGGCGAAGGAACGGGAACATTCGCTATGCCAGTTGCTGACTGGTCGCTCTCCAGTAAGTATGGACAGCGTTGGGGCCGGACGCATAAAGGTATCGATATTACCGGCAGTAAGACCATTATGGCAGCAGACGATGGAGTCATTGAATTCGTCGGGACGAAGAGCGGTTATGGCAACACCATTATTATTAATCACAAGAACGGATACAAAACGTTATATGGACATCTGAAATCTATCTCGATCAAGAAAGGCACTATTGTCGAGAAAGGTGACGCAATCGGTATTATGGGAAGTACAGGCCGGTCAACAGGTGTACATCTACACTTCGAAATTCATGAGAATGGAACGGTAAAGAATCCTTTAGAATACTTATAATCGTCCTTATTCCTACTATAGATAGAGAACACATAAGAGGGGTATCGCTGCAGCTTCTGCTGACGGCGATGCCTCTTTTTGTTCCTCGAAGGGGAAAGAGAAAGAGCTGCTGACTATAGGTGTGATCAGTAGAGAGCATAATTGGTTGAAGATGCGGATATTACCGCAGCATGAAGGAACTTTAATGGGTATTAGGTAGATACGTATGGTAATATAGAAGGATAAATAGGACGAGCGACAGGCGGTGTGACGATGCACGGAAAAATATTAGTGGTCGATGACGAACAGCCAATTGCAGATATATTGAAGTTTAATTTGGAGAAGGAAGGGCATCAGGTCATCTGTGCTTTCGACGGCGGAGAGGCGGTTCGCCTAGCCTTCGAAGAAAAGCCTGATCTCATTCTGCTTGATCTCATGCTTCCGGTAAAGGATGGCATGGATGTGTGCCGCGAGGTGAGGACAAAGCTGCAAATGCCGATCATTATGCTCACAGCCAAGGACACCGAGATTGATAAGGTGCTGGGTCTGGAGCTTGGGGCAGATGATTATGTAACGAAGCCATTCAGCACGCGCGAGCTGCTTGCTAGAGTGAAAGCGCATTTAAGACGGCAGCAGAAGGCGAATGAAGCGACAGCAGCAGCTTCCAGCGACCATGCAGACGGAGCTGCGCTTGAGGAAGAGAAGCAGGGGCTGCGGCTGTTCAATCTGTTTATTGATACGGATATGTATGTGGTATATAAGGATAATGAGCCGCTCGATCTCACCCATAGGGAGTATGAGCTTGTCTATTACATGGCTCGCAACAGCGGCAAGGTCATGACCCGGGAGCATCTGCTTCAAGCGGTATGGGGGTTCGAATATTTCGGAGATGTTCGCACCGTTGATGTAACGATTCGCAGACTTCGTGAGAAGATTGAGGATGATCCGAGCCGTCCGGAATATATTATGACCAGACGCGGACTCGGCTATATGATGCGCAATTCAAAGTCAGGAGGCCTGGCTTAGCATGAAGGGCAGGCGGTTCTTTCGGACCATTCAGGTCAAGCTTGTTATTATCTATCTGCTGCTGATTCTGGTGGCGATGCAGCTGATTGGTGTTTATTTTATAAGCACAGTGAAGGCTTCTCTGACCGAGAGCTTCACGAACAATCTCAAGGAGCAGGCGGATATTCTCTCCAAGCTTGCCGCACGCAATCTGGCAATGAAGCCGAATAGCGATAGTGAGACGAATGCTCAGAACACCGAGGATCTGAGCCTTGTTGTGCGCAATCTGTTCAGTATTAGCGGTACGGAAGTGCAGGTGCTGGATGCGAACGGCAAGGTCATGGCGACCTCGCTGCAAGTATCAGAGTCTTATGTAGGCAAGAAGAACACCTCACTTGCGGTTAGCCGGGCTCTGCAGGGCATAACGGATAATGAAGAAGAGATTATTGACGAGAATGGCGTCCGCAAGAAGATTATTGCGCTTCCTGTCACCTATAACGAGAATGATCGGGTTGTCGGAGCTGTCTATATGGTCGCTTCCATGGACAGCCTGTATGATACGGCGAACCGCGTGAATCAGATTTTTTTCTCGGGGACGTTAATTGCGATAGGTCTGACAGGGGTGCTTGGTATTCTGCTGGCACATACGATTACTAGCCCGATTAAGGGACTGACGCGTCAAGCGGCCGCAGTGGCGGATGGAAATTTCGACTTCCAGGTGCCGGTGCTTGGAGATGATGAGATCGGCAGGCTCAGCCTGGCCTTCAATGATATGACCATTCGGCTTAAGGAAGCACTCTCGGTGAATGAGGAGGAGAATGAGAAGCTGGGCTCGATTCTCTCCAACATGAGTGATGGAGTCATTGCGGCAGATGAGAATGGCAGAGTCATCGTCTGGAATCGGCGCTCACTAGAGATGCTCGATGTCACAACCTGCGAAGGCTGCAGCTTGTCTGAGCTTCTCGGCATGCCGGAGCAGAAGCTGGAGGAGCTTCTGCAGGGACGTGAGCAGACGGTCATCTTATCGCGCGAGATGGATGACGAGGAAGCGGATGATGCTGAAGGCATTCTGCGAGTGACGTTCACCTCCATTCATCGTCGTGACAAAGGCATTACCGGAACGATTGCTGTACTGCAGGATGTAACGGAGCAGGAGAAGCTGGAGCAGTCACGCCGGCAATTCGTTGCGAACGTATCCCATGAGCTGCGCACGCCTCTGACGACGATCAAGAGCTACGCCGAAGCGCTTAATGATGGTGCGCTCGATGAGCGGGAGCTGTCGGAGAGGTTCGTTGGGGTTATCCGCAATGAGACAGAACGGATGATTAGGCTCGTTACTGATCTATTGCATCTGTCTAGGCTTGATTCGAATCAAGCCCCGCTGCGCCGGAGACAGACGAATATTCATGATATGCTGGATGAAGTGGCCGACCGGTTCTCCTTCCAGCTGCGCCAGAAATCGATCAGGGCTTCCATACGCGTAGAGGAATTGGACACAGCGTGGCTTGATCGCGATCAGATTGATCAGGTGCTGGATAATTTAACGTCGAACGCCATCAAGTATACGCTGGATGGCGGGAAGATAGAGCTTAGTGCTCGGAAGCAGGATGCAGCAACCATTGCAATTAGCGTGAAGGACACCGGAATCGGCATTCCGAAGAAGGATCTTATGCGTATATTCGATCGGTTCTATCGGGTAGACAAGGCTCGTTCCCGCAATATGGGAGGCACGGGTCTAGGCTTGTCCATTGCCCGGGAAATTGTAAAGGCTCATGGAGGCACGATATCATTGCAATCGGAGTTAAACGAAGGCACGACAGTCACCTTCACGCTGCCGGCGCTGCAAGAGGAAGGTGAACCGGCGTGATCGACAAGGCGAAGACGACAGTGCTGGTTCTATTAGTAGCACTCAGCCTAGTTCAGACCTATTTCCTGGTCTACAACATGCCGGGAATTGGGGCTACGGTCAAGACCGAGCAGGACTATATTAATGCAGAGCCTCTAGGTAAAGAGTCGGATGTGGAGAGCGTCGTGTTTCCCGAGGAGATAGTCATTCACTTCGGCAGCAATAAGCATACCGTTCTGTATCCAGGTACGACGTTCTATGACATGATTCTGAAGGATCGCATTCAGGGCAGGGAGTTCAAGGGCTTCCAGCGGAATCCCTCGAATGTGCTCAATTGGGATGATGTGCGGAAGAACGATATTGGCGTCGAACTGCGCTTCCACAATGGGATACCTATCGAACTGCTCAAAAAGCTGCTGAAGGTGCAGGGGGACTTCCAGTTCCAGAGTGAAACGATTGACCGGATATGGATATTCAAAACCTCAGGCACAGAGGATGTACGGACGTTCTTCTTCAGTGCGGACGGACAGGTCGTATACGAATCGACGCAGGCTGACCTTACGGTTCGGGATGTTCAGGATTATGTCGGCTTCGGCGAGTTCCAGACCCAATATCAAGTGACCTCGGATGGCTTATATATTCCAACCAAGCCCATTCAATCGGTAGAGATGATCTATCCCTATGAGACTTACTCGCCTGATCTGATGCAGCGGAACTTGTTCTTCGATCCTGGCACAACGAAAGCGTTGAAGGACCGTAACGGCTCCCAGATCTATACGGATGGCAAGCGGGGCTTGCAGGTCGAGGAGAATGGCAAGTGGATTATCTATACCGATCCGGCCGCATCGCAAGGTGAGGAGAGCTTGCTAAGCGAGAATGTATATGCCGCGGTAGAGTTCATTAATCAGCATGGCGGCTGGGATGGCGTACATCAATTCATTAATCCGGGCTTGGATAAAGACGGCAAGGCGGACAAAGTAGTGATGTTCCAGCAGTATGTCGATCATTATCCGATCATCGAGACATCGGGCTTTCAATATGGGAGCATGAAGCTTACGCTCCAGCAAGGCTTCGTCACGGAGTACAGCCGCTCGCTTATTACACTGGCGGAGAAGGCTAAGTCACGTCAGGCGAGATGGCTGCCAGGCAAGGATGAAGTGCAGTTCGCGTTGGAGCAATATGATGAGCGCTCTGAGATTGTCAGTTTGTTCCCAGCCATGCAAGTTCAGCCGCTGGAGGATATGGAGTTGAAGTTCGTTCCCGTATGGGCTGTACTACTCGAGGATGGAACACAGGATGTACTGCTTCAGTCCTATCCGGTTGGTTATGCGCCTGCGGAGACGCAGCTAGATGATGATAATTCGCAGGAAGCGGCTGGTGGTCAGGGAGATGAACAGGAAACGGCTGATGGAGCTGTGAATGATAAGCTGGCAGCAGCGGGAGCTGATTCGGCTGCAAGGACGATTGCCGGTACAGGTACAGCTCTCGATGCGCTTGATGCACTGGTTATGCCGAATATCGGACGCTCTAGCCAATAAGCTGGAGAGTTAGGATGCTGGCGGTTCTGTTAACAGAGTTAGCAGGAGAACAGGTGCCAGAGCGGGCTTGAACGAATGGGATTGGAATGAAGCATGGCGAGGCTGTATAGGAGTGGAGGTGAAGTCCGGTGGATTGGGGTAGGGCGAAGAGTGTGCTTATTATTGCGTTCCTGCTGCTTAATATATTGCTTGGCTATCAATTATGGTCGGATATTCAGGAGCAGCTGGACGTCAATGAGAATTCGGCAGAGCTTCCGGCCGAGACGGTCGCCGTTATGAAGCAGAAACGAATCGTACTGAACGCTAATCTGCCGGTCGATACGCCGAAGCTGCGAGATCTGACTTACCTGATTAAGAATAGCAGTCTGGATCAACAGGACGTCGTAGAGCTGGAGAAGCCTGTCGACAGTAAAATCATTTATTTTCAGACGGATCTCGTGCGGGCGCTCGGTAGTCAAATACCGGACATTGAACAATATTCGTATGATCTGGCGACCAGCCGTGACGGCGTATTCGTGCTCTATCGGATGGCGGATAACCGGCCTATGTTCGAGGTGAAGCTGGAGCTGTACTACAGCAACCAGAAGATTACAGGCTTCAAGCAGGTGCGAATCGACGTGCTCGGGCCAAGTGAGGTCAAGGAACAGACCGTGCTGCCGGCATCCAAAGCGGTTGCGCCCTTCATTGAGAGGAATCTGCCGGATGGCTCGGTTATTACCGATATTCAGCTCGGCTATCATGGTCAGATGTTCGATACGGAGACGCAGGTGTCCGCACCTTATTGGCGGGTTCTGCTGGAGGATGGCAAGGAAGGCAATGTGTATTACATTCATGCGATCAGCGGAGAAGTTGCGCAGGAGAAGGAAGAACAGCCTAGTGAATCATAATGGGCTGAAGCGACAACGGCATTAGTCGGTAAGTTGCAAAGAGAATAATGGACATAGATAAAAGGCGCTTCCCTACCTCAGGTGGGGTATATCGCTGTGTGGTGTATGCGGATGAAACTATGAAAAGAAGATAAGATAGAGTTCTCTCGGAAAGCTGTTCATAGATGGGACAGGGTGCTAAGGGAGCGGGAGAGAGGATAGGACGAGGCAGAGATGGGAATTCGATTTACGGTGCTGGCAAGCGGCTCTACAGGGAATGCGACAATAGTGAACAATGGGGACAAAACGGTGCTCGTGGATGCCGGACTTAGCGCGAAAAAAATGGACGAGCTCATGCGCGAACGGGGAGTGGCTGGTCATCAGCTGGATGCTCTGTTCGTCACGCATGAGCATTCGGATCACATTAAGGGACTTGGTGCCTTCGCTAGGAAGTATGAGCTTCCGATCTATGCGAATGAAGCGACTTGGGGTGCCATGGAGAGGCATGTTGGCACGATTGCTCCGGAGAAGCGCATCATTATGGAGACCGGCGATAGCGCGACCTTCGGTACGCTGAAGGTACAGTCCTATCCTATCTCGCATGATGCAGCCGAGCCTGTCGGCTACACCTTCGAGGACAACGGACAGAAGCTGAGTCTGGCAACGGATCTCGGTTATATGAGCGATAAGGTCAAGCGGCAGATTATTGATTCGGATGTACTTGTATTGGAATCGAACCATGATACGGAGATGCTGCGCATGGGTCGATACCCATGGAATATCAAGCGGCGAATCTTGAGCGACATCGGACATTTATCGAATGTGGCGGCCGGCGAAGCGCTCTGCGAGCTCATTACAGACCGCACCAAAAGGGTATATTTGGCTCATTTGAGTCTTGATCATAATTTAATGGACTTAGCGATGCTTACGGTTAATAATATATTAGAAGACCACGGAATGTTTTATAAAAAAGAGGAATTCCCACTACGGGAAACTTATCATAATAAGCCTACAGAATGGGATGAGCTGAAGCGGAAATAAGCGATTCAATCTGGGCATCAAGCTGATCGGCTTTGGTCTTAAGCTCTTCTCTGGTGAGGAGTCCTTTATCAACAAGAATCTCAAGCATGGCACTTAGTGTAAGGACGGTACGGTAGTGCTCGTCTTTCAGATCGGCGAGCTTCGCAACAAGCTGAACTTGCTCCCATGCGGACGATGGTTTGGTTTTCATAGACAGGTATCTCTCCCTTTGGTTATGGTATGTTTCATTAGCTGATCTAACGGTGAAAAATTAGTTATAGCATCGTAGTCGAATCTATTATTATTTTAGTCAAATCTTCCGAAAACATTCCTAGAAACAAAAATAGTCTTGATGTCCGGGGCGGACATCGAGAGGAGAGATATAGATGGGCTTATTCGATGACGATTTCTATTCCACGAAAGTATCAAGGCGGGCTCGGTTTCCAAAAGAGGATCGTGCGGCCTTTTCTAATAGACGCAGCAGCAGACGAAATTGGTCGAATGTGCGTATCGCATTCGTCTCATCCTTCACAAGCGCGATTGCAGCGATGCTGCTATTCGCCGCCTTCTTCGGGAGTGGCGGTGGTAATGGCGGGCAGGCGGGCGCAGCAGTAACGGCTTCGGCCGCATCCAGCGATTCGCTGGAGCAGCGGACGATTCAAGCCTCGGCTATGGTAAGGCCGGCAGTGGTGAGCATTATTAATGAGCAGACTATGCCTTTCGGCTTCGGCGAATCGGCCTCGGGAGAAGAAGAGGAGGATTCTGCGCTCGATGGAACAGGCACGCTGCAGGAGGCGGGAGTCGGCTCTGGTGTTATTTTCAAAAAGCAAGGCGACAAGGTGTATATCATTACGAATTATCATGTGATAACTAACGCTGATGCGGTGAAGGCCGTGCTTGTCAGCGGTGAGAAGCGTGAAGCGAAGATTGTCGGCAAGGATCAGATTACAGATCTTGCGGTTCTAGAGATGGACGGTACAGGGATCGACACGATTGCAGAAATGGGCGACTCCTCTGCGCTCCGTCCGGCGGAATTCGTAATCGCAATTGGGAACCCACTTGGTTTGGGTGATTCCTTGTCGATTGGGATCGTCAGTAAGACGCGTCAGATCGTTCCGGTATCTCTGAATCAGGATGGCGTGTATGACTGGGAGCAGGAAGTGATTCAAGTGGATGCTTCCATTAACCAAGGCAACAGCGGCGGTCCGCTGATTGATCTGAATGGCCATGTCGTAGGCATTAACAGTATGAAGATTGCCGATATCGGCGTTGAAGGGCTGGGCTTCGCGATTCCGATTAACAACGCGATGCCGATTGTAGAGAGCCTGCTTGAGAAGGGCTATGTGTCACGTCCGTACCTCGGCGTGTATACGATGGACTTGGAGCAGTATTTTGCCCAGGTGGGAATGGACGATGATCAGCCAGCAGAGGAGGAGGAAGAAGCTCCTGCTGATGGCGATGAGATCAATGAAGCTCCAGCGCTTACGCTGCCCGATGAAGTATTCGATGGTGTCATCGTGCTTGAGGCCGTTGGCCCAGCGAAGGATGCAGGTCTCGTATTCAATGATGTTATCGTGATGCTCGACAAGCAGCTGATCGGCAGCACGATGGAGCTGCGCAAGTATCTGTACAGCAAGAAGGAGATCGGCGACGAGATTGAAGTGACGTTCTACCGTGACGGCAAGCTCAAGACGACCAGCTTCAAGCTGGCGGAGAAGACGGAAGAGGAAGAATAACGGTTTGGAAGAGAGCGGCAAAGTTAACGGGGATTCCGTTGCTTTGCTGCTTTTTTTTGTTCGTGAGGGGAAGGGTGTGCTGGCGATAGCAATGTGGGGGCGGGGCGATAAAGGACTCGGAGGGCGTTAAGTGATGGGAGGAGTAAAGAATGAGGGGGGATAGAGGACTGAGAGGGTGTTAAGTAGCATGGAAGTTGAGGGAATGTGTGGATTTCGAGGGAAAGTGGAGAGGATAGCGGACTCGGAGTTCGTTAAGTGTTGGGATGAGCGGTGAATGAGGGGAGATAAGGTACTGGGAGGGCGTTAAGTAGCTTGGAAGTTGAAGAAATGTGCGGATATAGAGGGAAAGTGAATGGGATAGAGGACTCAGAGGGCGTTAAGTGTTGGGAGGAGCGATGAATGAGGGGAGATAAGGGACTGGGAGGGCGTTAAGTAGTATGGAAGTTGAGGGAATGTGTGGATTTCGAGGGGAAGTGGAGAGGATAGTGGAATCAGAGGGCGTTAAGTAGCGTGGTGATAGGAATAATGATTGGTGGGAAATGAATGGTTGGCGATAGCAAAAGCTTCACATTGGCAGGCTGGTTTGCTATGCTTACAGTAGACGTTACAACGGATAATAAATACAACATAGAATAGGAAGCGAATAAAATATGTATTGTGTATGCAAAGAGCATGTAGAGCTTGCGATTGATAAATTTGTGGACGAGTATGAGGATGCACCAGATGTGGTGGATCTGAAGGAAACGCAATTCGCGGATTGGGATCCACCGCGCAAGTGCGATATGTGTGAGCAGGGCGCTATCGTCCTGGTGGTATAGCAATGCATATTCAGATTGCCGCTGTCGGGAAGCTGAAGGAGAAGTACCTTGTGCTTGGCATAGCGGAATATGCCAAGCGTCTCGGGCCTTACGTGAAGCTTACGCTCACGGAAGTGCCCGATGAGAAAGCGCCGGAGACGATGAGTCCGGCGGAAGAGACGCAGGTGCGCGAGCGAGAGGGCGAACGGCTTCTAGCGCAGCTGAAGCCGGATGCGCACGTAGTCGCGCTTGCGCTTGAAGGCGAGCTCTGGTCCAGCGAGGATCTCGCGGGCCAGCTCGATAAGTTAGCCACGTATGGGCGCAGCCACGTGGCTTTTGTTATTGGCGGGAGCACGGGCCTCGCTCCCGCTGTGCTGAGGCGCGCCCAGCAGAAGCTCAGCTTCGGGCGCATGACTTTGCCGCATCAGCTGATGCGGCTGGTGCTGCTGGAGCAGGTGTACCGTGCGGTAAAGATTAATCGGGGTGAACCGTATCATAAATAGGGCGAAACATAAAAATCTTTATTTTAGGCAGTATAGTTGGATCTCTTTTCTATAAATAGAAAGGGATCTTTTTTGTTTTCAAAAATTCATAATATAGGGAAATAACTATAACAAAAGCAGTAGTTATGGATAAATACATATTAAATGACTTTGATGCGCTTGATGCGTTACAACAAAATAATATAGAGTAAGGAACAAATTATCATCGTCAACCTGTCCGGTCGTGGAGACAAGGATGTCGAGCAAGTGTTCCATATGCTAAAGAGATAATGAACAAAGATACAACTAACCCTCGATTGAAAGCGGAAGTCATTAAGATACTCCATGAAGCACGGGAGTCTAAGTGGCGGAGTTAGCCATTTTACGTGATATTGTAAGACATTTGTCTCATATAAACGACGAGCCCCCCTTTGCAATGGTAATTTAGATATATTGCCGACTTTCAAAGTCGCCTATTATGCAGTCATATTTTCAAGTCAACGGACGGAGGGGCACCATTTAGGTACCCCCTGATTTTGTTTATATATTATGTGTTAAACTATCACTGCCAGTTTGTGTGAAAGAATCCTGTTAAATCAGTTCGTTCATAAGTATGGGCACCAAAATAATCCCGTTGTGCTTGCAAAAGGTTAGCATTTGACATGCCTGTCCGATAAGAATCGTAATAAGTGAGGGAAGAACTTAAACATGGGAACGCGATGCCAGTGTTGATGCCGTCACAGACAACTTTTCGCAATCCGATTTGATATTCTTTAACCTTTTCAGCAAAGTATGGGTCGATTAATAGATTAGTGAGATTCGGCTGTGCTTGATAGGTATCGCTTATTACGTTTAAGAATTCTGCACGTATGATGCATCCACCACGGAAAATAAGTGCAATATCCTTTAAAGGTAGATCCCATTCGTAAAGTTCAGAACTTACTTTATATTGTGTAAATCCCTGAGTGTAGGCACAAATTTTGCCCATGTATAATGCTTGTCTAATGTACTCTATCCACAAATCTTTATCTAAACTGGACTGTTCCATCTCTGGGAAGGATAGAATAGTTTCTGCAACAAGCCGTTCTTCTTTTAAAGAGGAGATATAACGGGCAAACAAAGACTCGGTAATAATAGATGATGGAATGCCATTATCTATTGCTTGCATGCTCGTCCATTTACCTGTGCCTTTTTGCCCTGTTTTATCAAGAATCACATCTATCAGCGGTAGGTCTGTAATTTCATCCTTTTTTCGTAAAATCTCTGCTGTGATTTGGATTAAATAACTTTTTAGCTCACCTTGATTCCATGTTTCAAATATATCGGCAATTTCATTAACAGGCATGCCCAACCTTTTTCTCAAAAAAGTATAGGCTTCTGCGATTAATTGCATATCTGCATACTCGATTCCATTATGGACCATCTTTACAAAGTGACCTGAACCTTTTGGACCAAGATAAGCACAGCAAGGTTCTCTGTCCACTTGGGCTGCAATCTTTGTTAGAATAGGAGCTACTTTTTCGTAAACGTCTTTATCTCCACCAGGCATAATCGAAGGTCCTTCTAAAGCGCCAACTTCGCCTCCGGAAATACCAATTCCTAAATAACCGATTCCTTGTGATTTCAATTCATCATATCTACGTTCAGTATCTTCGTAATGGGAGTTTCCACCGTCCATAATTACATCACCAGCTTCAAGAAAAGGCACTAATGCACTTATCACCGAATCTATCGGCTTGCCTGCTGTGACCATAAGAAAAATTTTTCTTGGTGTTTCTAAGGACTGAACAAATTGTTGAATTTCGTAATAGGGATGGATGGGTTGACCTTCAATTTTCTCAACAAGTTTATCTGTTAAATCCCTTGTATAATTATATACAGCCACTTGCTCACCTTTATTAGCCATGTTTAAAGCGATATTACTGCCCATTACCCCGAGTCCAATGACACCAATCGTGTTGAACATTTCTTCCTGCTCCTCTTTATAAGATTAATAGACAGTAAACCCTCACTTATAGACCTAGAAGATACTAAGTCTATAAGTAGGGCCACTGTCTTGAAATGATGGTTTATACGACTAAACTTAGTAATAGAACAAATACTAATCCAGATACAGAAACGATTGTTTCAAGCAATGTCCATGTTGCAAATGTTTCTTTCATGCTTAGGCCAAAATACTCTTTGAACATCCAGAAACCAGCATCGTTAACATGGGAAGCTATTAAGCTACCCGCTCCCGTTGCAAGCACGACCAAAGCGAGATTAACGTCAGATTGTCCTAACAGCGGAATAACTAAACCAGCAGTCGTTAAAGCTGCAACAGTAGCAGAACCTAAGGAAATACGTAAGATTGCAGCGATGATCCAAGCAAGCAAAATTGGTGATAATGAAGTTCCATTAAATAATTCGGCTACATAGTCACCTACGCCGCCATTAATCAATACTTGTTTGAAGGCTCCGCCGCCCCCAATTATTAAGAGCATCATCCCAATATGAGTAATAGCAGTTGTACAAGATTCCATTATCGTTTTAATTGGAATTTTTCTTGCTAATCCCATGGTGTAGATAGCAACTAGTAAGGAGATCAACATGGAAGTTGATGCATCACCGATAAAACGGGTAGCTGCAAGGAAACCATTATCTTCAAATCCCAATGTTTTTTGAAGCAAAGTAATAATTGTAGCAATGGACATTAGAATAACAGGAAGCATTGCAGTAAATACACTGATACCAAACCCAGGTGTTTCTTCTAATTTAAACTCTTTTTGTTCACCTAAAGATGCAATGTTGCCCGTTTTTGTAAATGATGCAGGCACGAGTTTTTTGGCAAGCTTAGTAAATAGAGGTCCAGCTAAAAGGACTGTTGGGATCGAAATAATGAATCCGTAAAGTAAAACCTCTCCAATGTCAGCACCATATTCACCTGAAATAACTGTAGGACCTGGATGTGGAGGTAAGAAGCCGTGTGTTACAGATAAAGCTGCAGCCATCGGAATACCGAGATATAAGATAGATACCTTTAGTTCTCTTGAAATAGCGAATACAATTGGAATCAATAATACTAAGCCTACTTCGAAAAATAACGCCACACCGATTATGAATGAAGCAGCTACGACCGCCCATTGAATATTTTTTTCACCAAATTTATGAACGAGGGTCATTGCAATTCTTTGCGCGCCGCCGGAGTCAGCGATCAACTTACCTAACATTGCTCCAAGACCAAAGATTAACGCTAAGTGACCCAGTGTTCCGCCGAGTCCAGCTTCAATCGTTTTGACAATGTCCTCGAGTGGCATTCCAAGTGCTAAAGCGACACCGAACGATACAATGATTAATGAGATAAAGGTATTTAGCTTAAAGCCCATTATTAAAACTAATAAGGCTAAAATCCCAATTGCTACAATTACTAACGGCATTGTCATTTCCCCCTGATGTTTATCTTGTTAGTTTTTTATTAAGCTTCTTTGATAATTGGCAATCCGAGTATAATCATCTTCCAATACTCTGGATAGACTAATGAAAATCGCAAGCAATTGCCTATATTCTTTTGTTGCTTCTTCATTTGGTGTGTGTTTGATGGTAGTGCCCACCATTTCAGAAACGACTTCGAATGATTGGATTTTTCCTGTGGCATATAAGCCTAAAATACAAGCACCCAGACAAGAGCTTTCGTAGCTTTCTGGAACGACTACTTCAGATGCGAAAATATCGGACATCATTTGCCGCCAAACATCGGATCTTGCGAAGCCTCCAGTAGCTTGCATTCGGGTCACAGGAGAGTCCATACATTCGATTAATGCTAAAAATACGGTGTATAAATTGTAAATGACACCTTCTAGGGCTGCACGAATCATATGTTCTTTCTTATGAGACAACGTCAAACCGAAGAATGAGCCACGTACGTCTGGATTCCATAATGGCGCACGTTCACCAGCGAGGTATGGATGGAATATCAATCCATCAGATCCTGGTCTTACACGCTCAGCAATCTTAGTTAATACCTCATAGGGATCAATTCCCAGTCTTTTCGCTGTTTCTACTTCTGATGAAGCAAGTTCATCACGAATCCACCGTAGGACCATCCCGCCGTTGTTTACCGGACCGCCAATTACCCAGTGATTTTCTGTTAAGGCATAACAAAAGGTTCTACCCTTGTCATTTGTTTTCGGCTTGTCAATAATGGTTCGAATAGCACCACTTGTTCCAATTGTGACGGCAATCTCGCCTTTGCGTATCGCATTTACACCCAAATTAGAAAGGACTCCGTCGCTTGCACCAATAACAAACGGTGTTTGCGGATCGATACCAATCTGTTTTGCTAAGCTTGAATCGCAGTTTGTAAATATTTTGGTTGTTGGTACAAGCTCAGATAATTGTGCGGGTGTTACGCCAGCAATAGTTAAAGCTTCTTCATCCCAATTCAGTGTGTTGAGATTCATCATGCCCATGGCTGAAGCAAGGGAATGATCGACAACATATTGATTAAAGAACTTTTTGAAAATATATTCTTTAATTCCAATATATTTTTTAACTTTGGCAGCGATATCTGGCAGATCATTCACAATCCAAGTTATTTTACTTAATGGCGACATGGGGTGAATCGGTGTTCCCGTGCGTTTATAGACCTCATGGCCATTTAACTCATTTTTTATTTTATGTGCCCATGCTTCACTTCGGTTATCTGCCCAAGTGATACATGGCGTCAACGGTTGGTCATTTTCATCCATTGCAATGACACTATGCATAGCACTGCTAAATGAAACAAACAATAGCTTTTTTTGCGAATGATTTTTCATAATATTTGAAACGGCTTGCAGCATTGCTTGGAAAATCTCTTCTGGGTCTTGTTCAGCTGTCGACATATCCGGCGTATAAAGAGGGTATCCAATATTTTCATTTTGGATGACATCACCTTTTTCACTAAATAAAACGGCTTTTGTACTTGTTGTGCCGATATCTACAGCTAACATATAGTTAGTCAATATGTTTCCCGACTCCTTTTGAAAGCATTTGCTGTGAAATCCATAGATCTTCTACCTTACCTTGAACATCATCAAAGTTTTCATGTAAAGACTTAACCATGAGGTTTCTATCTTTTGTTCGGATAGCTTCTATATAAAGCTCATGATTTTGTATAATTCGTGCAATGTCATCATACTTTTCTTTTACACGCATACGCATCGACAAAAGAACGAAGCTTTCCATTACGGGTTTTAAATTACTCCAGATCATAAGGATGTGAGAATGATTGACTGAACGAATAATAGTTTCATGGAACATGACATCTTGATATGAAAACTCATCAGCGTCACTATATTTGATTGAGACTTTCATCATCTCTAGTATTTTACTAAGTTCGTTTACTAATTCATCAATGTCCATTTTTATAATTCGTTCAAATACAAATGATTCTATGAGTAGACGGACATCATAAATTTCTTCTATTTCTTTTTCTGATAAGCCAACAACAACTGCGCCCATTTTTTCTAAACGGATGATGTTTTCGGATGCCAGTATCTTTAACGCTTCACGGATCGGTGAGCGACTTACAGCAAAATCTGCAGCTAATTTATTTTCCGACAGTATGGTTCCGCTTTCAATATCGCCGGAAATAATACGCATTCTAAGCTCGCAGGATACACGATCACCAGCAGAAGCTTTTGTAAGCCATTTGGAGGGATATAGAAATTCCCGTGATTGGGTCAACAGATCACCTTCTCAATTCAATTTGTATACCTGTATACAAGTATTATAAGTAAGTGTTTTTAATTTTGCAACCGCTTTTATAAGAGAATTCTTGCCACAATATTTGTCAAAAAATTTGATCTTAACGATTTAGTTAAACCAATCGTCAGTATATTTAACAAAGATAGG
The DNA here is from genome assembly GCF_059686975.1 of Paenibacillus xinjiangensis. NCBI lineage: Bacteria > Bacillati > Bacillota > Bacilli > Caryophanales > Paenibacillaceae > Paenibacillus > Paenibacillus xinjiangensis. The sequence continues at coordinate 86,599 of NZ_JCAALS010000017.1, forward strand.
GTGGGAAATCTACCTGGGCACAGATCGATCAGGGCGACACATTGGATTTTTGTAGGTACATTCTCCATGAATGATGGTATTATCTAGATAATTAACTTACTTTTTGTGCGCTTGTAGATGGGGGTTTGGGACATCATGAGGGGAGCTCTCCGGTTCGGTTCTCGTACAATTATTTATTCTATTGCTGCTGCCGTTGTTGGTCTGCTTGCAAGCTTTGCTGTCTTCTCTACGCCGGATTCCTCAAAGCAACAAAGTGAAGAGGGCATTCTGGATTTAACACAGGTTCATGTCAGTAAGAGTCCGGTAAAATTAGATGGGGAGTGGGAGTTCTACTGGCAAGAGCTGCTGTCACCTGAGGACATTCAGAATCGTTTAGCAAGGGATAGGAATAATGATCGCTGGATCAGCATCCCAGGCTCCTGGTTAGGCTATAAGTTAGATGGTCAGAAGCTGAACGGTACAGGCTTTTCAACATTTCGATTGGTCATTGAGCTTAGTGAGCAGGATCGAAATGAGCGTCTTGCTCTCCGGCTGCCGACCATTTTTCATGCATATAAATTATGGGTGAATGGCGAGCTTCTGGCAGAAGTCGGTGTCGTTGGTCAGGACAAGCGCAGCGTGACACCGCAACTGGCAACGAGGCTGGTGTTCTTCCAGCCCGTGAATGACACTGTAGAACTGGTAATGCAAGTAGCGAACTTCCATCATAAGCGAGGCGGCATCACCAAGGTTATCGAGTTGGGCGGCAGTGACGTGTTAACGGTCAGGACCCATCTGAACATCGCTGGTGAAATGTTCGTGACCGCAAGCCTGCTGGTGATTGGCATCTATCACCTGCTGCTGTTCGTACTACGACGCAAAGACAGGTCTCCCTTGTATTTTGGGTTGTTTACCTTACTGTTCGGCATCCGATCCTTGCTGGTCGGCGAGCATTTGCTTACCCAACTGTGGCCGGCGTTTCCATGGGAAATCCAATTCAAAATGGAGTACCTGACCCTTTGCAGCGGTGGGTTTATTATTACTATGTACTCGCATTGCATTTTTCCGAATTCCGTGTCGCGATGGTTTCGTCTTGGTTCGCAAATCGTAACTGGTGCACTCTGTCTAGTTGTTGTGGCATCCCCTGCACTTTTTTATACCAAATTATTAACGGTGATCGGTGTGGTCGTTGTTCTACACATGTTGTATCTGATGGTTGGGCTGGTCCAATCGGTGGTACGGCATATGGAGGGAGCGCTGTTTTTCCTATTGGTGTCGATGGTTGCTTTGATTACGGTCATCAATGATTTTCTATATTTTAATGAATGGTCACCCATCGGGAATACTTCTCCGATTGGTCTGTTGGTGTTTGCGATCGCACAGATGATGTTGCTTTCTTCCAGATTTACGAGGTCTGCAGCGAACGAGGAGAGGATGGTACGCGAACTGCAGGACGCTAACAACAAGCTGGCCGAGATGAATATGAATTTGGAACGGACCGTGCACGAACGCACACAGGCCTTATCCGCAGCTCATGATGATCTCCGCGCTTCGTATGACAGAGTGCTTCATTCCGAGCAAGGGAGGAAGAAGCTCCTTGCGTATATTACGCATGATCTACGTATGCCGCTGTCCAGCATGCTCGGCTATGTAGAAGCTGTGCAGGACAGGGTCAAGCCGGAACGCAACGAACAGTACTTGAAGTATATTCGGGATAACACGATAAGAATTAACCGCATGATTGAGGAGTTGTCTTTCTTGTCACATTTGGAGACGGGACAAGTTTCGTACCGAATGAAGGCGGTTGATGTGACTCACTTTTTGCGCAGCTTTTTTGAACAATATGAGCTGGTTGTGCGTGACGCAGGGCTAGATTTCACGCTGGATATCGGAGATGCGGAAGATAAACAACCTGTCTTGCCTGTTGTTAAGATGGATACGCAAAGATTAGAGCAAGCATTGTTCAATCTGGTGTCGAATGCAATGAAGTTCACTCCCAGAGGTGGAATGGTGCGTATTGCGCTAGCTGTGAAAGAAGTGGATGCTATCCGTTATGCAATCATTAGTGTACAAGACACTGGAAGGGGTAATTCCGCCAGAGCAGCTCGAGCAAATCTTCGTTCGCAATTACAGGTACGATCGACCGGGCATGGAAAATGGAGTAGAGGGAAGCGGGCTCGGACTGGCCATTTGCAGGGAAATCGTCCAAGCGCATGGAGGGACGATACGAGCGGAGAGCGATGGCAAGACGGGGGCGATATTCTATGTATCGTTTCCATTAACGGATTTCTTTTCGGGATGCTGATCATGGCTACAAGGTAACTGTGATGAAGTATGATGGTAGTATATGGAGCTCAGTAAGCAACCCCGGCCTTTCTCCTGAGGTTTCTTATTCGATAAATCACGTTATCGATAAGGACGGAAACATTTATGTAATCTATCTAGGTTTTGGCGAGAATGACTGGAAAATGACCGTAATGAAGTATGATTCTAGATTGGGCAGCACAGACTAACACATAGACCAGCCTACTCCCAGCGGAGTAGGCTGGTCTGCTTGTTATGGTGCGCCCGGCATAGGTAGCATAGGCAATAACTTGAGGCTGAAAGTCCATAGCTGGCTCCAGTTTCCGGTTCTATCTTGGATCGCGAATTGTAACCAGCGCATTCTGTATAATTGTTGCGGTGAACCGTATCAAAAATGAGGTGAACAATTAGTAAAAAGTATGGAGGCTTATTTTGCCGGCCCGGGTTTGGGATAGTTCTTGCTGTGTGTAAAAAATGGGTCATGGCGTTAGGTATTACTTGACGCTGTTGACCCATTTTCTGTTTCTTCGCCAGCTTCGTAATCGAAGTGGGTTGCAAGTACGAACTCAAAGTTTTCTTTAACTTTCACTTAGGGGCTTATTCGCCATGATAGTATTGTAACCATAATAGTGTATATCATCTAATGGAGGAGCAATTATGAGAATAGTGTTTTCAAGGCTTTTAATCATTACAATGATAGTTAGTTTCATTGTTTCACCGGGAGCTGTGGTGTCTCATGCATACCCTGGGGATGATCCTTGTTATGGGCTAGATCACTGTTTTATAGCAACTAATGTAGCAGGTACTACAGCTACTCTAGAATGGGAACCAATCGAGGGAGTTCAAAGTTATTCGTTGAGAATTACAAAACCAGTTAACTATGATGATACTGATGAAGTAGTCTTAGATGAGGTGCTAGATAGTGATGAGCTGTTCTTTGACTCCGATAAGAACAGATACATTTATGATCTGACAGGTCTGAAGTCTGGAACACTACATTATGCAATGTTGAAATATGGTGAGGGGGATTTTGATTGGTCTCCTCTCTACTTTAACACCCTTACGATTGTAGAACCGCCTGCTAATGTAGAAGTCATAGATGTAACCGGGACTAGTGCTACAGTAAAATGGACGAATTATCCGGGTCACACTGAATATTACATTAGCTGGGGTCCGGAGCTCTCGGCTTATGTGCGAGACGGTTCTGGTTCATACACGATTGAGAACTTAACGAGTAATACTGCTTATACAGTGTCTATATATGCACTAGTGGGTACGACACTAACTTCTGAGCCTGTTGAAATCCCGTTCACCACAACGGAAGCGGCAATCGTATGGCCTGCTGAAGTGAACTTTGAGGCAGAGGATATCACTCATCGGACAGCAACCTTACTATGGGATGCAGTTCCGGATGCAACGGAATATCACTTATCGGATGGGAAGGGTTGGGAGGTAACGCTAACTGATACTACCTATGCGCTTACAGGGCTAACACCGAGTACAAGCTATACCTATAAGCTAACTGCAAGCAATGGAATGAGCTCCTCGCCGGAGTATACCATTATGTTTACTACAGCAATAGCAGCAGTGGACCATGAAACGATAACGGTAGACACGCTAACACACGAGAGTATAAAGCTAACCTTTGATGCTGTTGATGGCGCTGAATATTATGCTGTTGATGGTGCTAAATATTATAATTGGAACAAGGGGACCAGTTTAACCATTGATCGTTTGGCTCATCACACTTCATATACGCTAAAGCTCTATGCCGTTCATCCAGGCGGTATAAAATCTGCTCCAACCCTATTTACTTTTACAACACTGGTTCCACCTTTGCCAGGTGATGCTAACTTATCATCTCTGGATTTTAGAGTAGAGTATCAGGAGGGCTTAAACGTCACGCTGGGATGGACTGCATGGATCCCGGATGCTTCCCGTTATGAGTTGATAATCGATGGAGGCGAACCGGAATATTTTGCGAGTGAAGATATGCATTGGTATGCTTTCCATAGACGTTTCACCAAGAGCTTAACCTTTCGACAAAATGGAACTCATACGGCAATCCTGCGCGGTGTGAATATGACGGGTGAATCTAAGGCCTATGAACTTACGTTCACTGTAGCCGCTCGTGAAGCCAATCCAACTCAGAGTGTGGTGCCAGTGTCAAAAGTGGAACAAACGTTAAACCGTTTGGATAATGTTATGAACAACCTTAACAACACATTGAGTAGCGGTCTCCCTGAAGGTATGAAGCTAGATATCATGAATTCACTTATGAGTATCGTTAATAATGGATTTAATGAAGTGGGCAAAGTTATCTTTACTTCTCAAGTAGAAGGGAATATTGCAAAAGCTACAGTAAGTGCTGCTGACGTTGCTGTGGCTGCAGCAGAAAGTAAGGATTATGTGGATCAGGTGAACAAACACTTAAATAAGCTCGGTGCCAATCCCGTCAAACCTGCGGTAGTCCTGGACTTTGAAGACGTTACGCTTCAATCTGCTGAGATTAAGCTGGATGCTTCGGCAATGAAGACGCTGCTGGATGCTGGAGTTGAGAGTGTAACAATCAAGTTGAATGGCACACAGGTTTCCATCAACCCTAAGGGGTTTCCAAACGGATTTGAGTTGAATCGCGGGCAGCAGAGTGCGTCGACGAATGCGTCTAATGGTGCTGAAAACTTTGTATCGGATGTGCACAGCTTCCAATTCACAGACAACAACGGAGCGCACCCTACTTTCACCAATCCAGTAGGGGTTTCATTATCCGTGCACGGTCAAGGTTTGCAGAATGTGGATACTGCACTATTAACGGTAGTGAAGGTTGGCGAAACTTCATCAGGGGGCGCAACTGTGATAGGGGACACAACTGCTACTCTAATAGGGGGCGGACCAACAACGATTATCGGTAATTTTGGAGGCACTTTTAACTCTGAGACGGGTACAGTTGATACGGTGCTTCATGGCTTCTCCTCCTATGCTGTTATCGAGAATAAAGTGAATTTCAACGATATTGGCTCGGTGCAATGGGCAGAACGTTCGATTCAGGTTGCTGCTGCCAAGGGGATCGTCGTCGGCGACGGCAATGGGAACTATAACCCTGCAGGCGATGTGACTCGTGCTGAATTTTTGAAGATGCTCGTCACTACATTCCATCTGAGAGCTCCTAATGCGACGGAGCCGTTCATCGACGTGAAGGATTCGGACTGGTTCTCACCTTATGTGAAGGCTGGATTGAATAGCGGAATCATTGATAGCAGCATAGCATTCAATCCGAACACCGCGATTACGCGTGAAGATATGGCCCAAATGATCGGCAGCGTATTGAGGAAGCAGCCTGGAGCCTTCGAGATTGCGAATGCGGATGAAATATTGAAGGATTTCCCTGATGCTGCGAGTATCTCCTCCAATAGGAAGGATGATCTGGCTTTCGCCGTGCTGAAGGGGATCATGATTGGTAAAGATACGGGCTTTGAGCCAACGGCCAAGACAACACGTGCGGAAGCAGCTGTAATTGTGAAGAGGCTGATTGACCTAAAGTAATATCTAAAATGAAGAGCTTGGTCGGGTCCTTATATTGCTTATCGAGACGCGGCGCGCCGCAACAGGGTGACCGTGATGAAGTACGATCCGGAGGGCAGCCAGTCACTCCATTATCTTCAGTCTCTTCGCCGGCACAGAACGGTAGAACAGCCTGCTCCCATTGGAGCAGGCTGTTCTACTTGCAGGGCACATTTTCCGCAAAAGATGTTATCATGAAGGGAATCAACGTACTTACCGCTTTTCTTGTAGATTGGGGTTAATATCATCATCAGGGGTATTCTCCGAAGATCAAGGAGCTAATCTGCTTGGAAGTTTACACCATGGGGCGGGATGGTGCGTATTGCGCTAGCTGTGGATGAGGTGAATCTTACCCGCTATGCGATCATTAGCGTGCAAGACTCGGGCATGGGTATTCCGCTAGAGCAGCTCGAGCAAATCTTCGTTCGCAATTACAGGTATGATCAACCGGGCGAGAATGGGTGACGATGCGGGTTGTCAAAAGTGAGTTACAAGCACGAACTTAAATTTATCTTTAAGTTTCGGATATAGAGCAATCTACCATGATAAAATTATAAGTAATGACTTGGACCCACGCGTCGTTGTCTGTGACAGATATTTATAATCGGGGGAATGGCGAGTGATCCACATCTATATGATCAAGCAATGAACTTCTCGGTGGAGCGTCAAGCGTATGAGGTTCCGAAGAACTGCTGATGCGGGCGAACGCGATTCAGGAAGTTCATCGCGACTATAAGAAGCTTGAAGTTAAGCAGCGACAAGACAGGTGAGGATCAGGCTTTCGACGTACAGCAATTCGCGTTGTACCAATCATCCATGCAAATGGCTATGCTGACTCAGTCAAGCGGTTGGCTCGTGAGTTCGTTTTATTAACTCGATACAGGCTATGAACGACTAGAGGACAGCAGAAGCTCGCATGTCCTAACCAAGAAAGAAGGGGAACGGAGGAATGGACATTCACAAAATCATGATCGTCGATGATGACCCCCATATTTGCGAGATTGTACAGGCCTATTGCGAGAGGGAGGGTTTCTTATCCTCTTACAGTCATAACGGGACAGCAGCCATGAAGCTGCTTATGTCTTTCGAGCCGGATTTGATTGTACTGGATGTACTGCTGGCGAATGAAAACGGCATTGATTGGTGCATGAACGCCCGCAGCTACACGAATGCGCCGATCGTGTTTCTGAGCAGCCGTGAGGAAGACGAGGTAAAAATCAAAGCATTATCCTATGGTGGCGACGATTACGTGACGAAGCCATTCAGTCCAGGAGTCCTTATGGCCAAGATAAAGGCTCATCTTCGCAGGGTGTCGACGGGCAGAAGGGAACAACTGTTGGAGTTGCCCGGTTTGACACTGGATTATTACGCACAGTCCGTCAACATGGGGAGTGTAAACGTCTTTCTGTCGAAAAAAGAATTCAGTCTACTGTCCTATATGGCGCAAAACGTGAATCGTGCCGTCAGTGTCGATGCGTTGTTTCAGCTCATCTGGGGAATGGAGAGTCTGGAGGATACGAGAACGGTTGCTGTACACATCAGTAATTTACGCAAAAAAATCGAGGCTGACCCTGCCCATCCTGAAAGAATTGTTACGATTCGAGGGGCTGGATATATGCTGGTTGCCAGAAATACAATGCAAGCGCAAACATAGCGTTAAGGTTAGTAGTGTGACCACGACTGCAGCTAGCACACTACAGCTAGTAGGGCTAAAGTAGGGCGAAATATTCGTAGAATATGGGGAGTTTACTTTGCCGGCTCAGGTTTGGGATCGTTCTTACTAGGTGAAAAAAGGGATCATGGCGTCAGTGTATTACTTGACGCTGGTGACCCTTTTTTGTTTTTTTCACTAGCTTTGCATTCGACTTATTGTAATGAATAATCCATTATGTAGATGGATTTTGTCATTCTGCTGTCATTGGGAGTCTATATACTTATTTCTTAGAAGTATAAGATAGAACATCTCAAGGAGGAAATGGCATGCGAGTTTTAGTTCAAAAAGTGATTTCAGTCATCTTAGTGATGACATTGGTGTTAGGTGGATTAAATGGTCTGGTTGTTGGTGCAGGCAAAGCACAAGCGGCAGCAGCCTTTGCTGGAGGAACGGGGACGTCAAGCGATCCGTATCAAATTGCGAACGCCAATCAGCTCAATGAAGTCAGGAATCATTTAGGAGCAGGAATTTATTTTATTCTGACGTCAGATATTGATTTGAGCTCCTACTCAGAAGGCTCCGGATGGACTCCAATTGGCGAGAGAGACAATGGGTTTTCGGGAAATTTAAACGGGAACGGTTTTACAATAAGAAATTTAATGATTGCAGCAAGTAGTGAGGATTATGTAGGACTTTTCGGTTCTGCTTATTATGGTTCATTTACTAATATTATTCTTGAGGATGTTAATGTTCAAGGGAGATATAATGTTGGCGGGTTAGTTGGAAGTGGCGAGAGTGTCTCTAATATTAGCAATACCTACGTCACAGGAAAGGTGAGTGGAGCTTCAAGTGTCGGCGGCTTGGCAGGTGTATTTTATGATTATGAGGGTGGGACGATCAACAACAGCTACTTTATAGGAAGTGTGACTGGATCTTATTCAGGCGGGTTGGTGGGGTACCATGCCGGTCAGGTTGTTAACAGTTATGCGGCAGGAAGTGTGACGGGTAATCATAATGGGGGATTGATCGGTTCTGTTGAAGATGGGATGGTAACGAACAGCTTCTACGACAAAACCACTTCAGGACAAGTAGATACAGGGAAAGGCGAAGGCAAGACAACAGAAGAGATGCAGACAGCGGAGACCTATACGGGGTGGGATTTTACATCGCAATGGTATGTCCTCGAGGGAGAGTATCCACAATTATGGGAATTTACAAAACTAGTGAAAGGAACAACTAACGAAACAACGAAATTGAAACATGTTGCCGCAGGTATGGAGTACTCGCTTAACGGTAATACTTATGTTCCTATTACAGGGAATTCTGTTGAATTTACCGCAGTTGCTGGAGATGTTATCAATGTCCGTGTAACAGCAAATCCCTTAAGCAGCAGAAGTTTTACCGTCCATCCGTCTGATATTAGAGGCCTCACACCGCCTAATCTAATAGCAGACACAACAGACAACTATCCTGATACTGACATAGAAATAGAGTTCGCCAATGATGCAGCATGGCTCTCAGAGATTACGGCGGTGATAGCTGGGGATATGACTCTCGTCAAAGATACACAATACACAATTGAGGCGGGAAAGATCAACCTATTTGCGGGTGTACTGGCGAGGGGGAGTCATTCGATTAGGATCCTTGCACTCCATTATGATGATGCAGAGATTTTGCAGGTGGTGACGGGGAGACAATCTCCTACTCTAACAGCGGATGATACAAATCCATATTACACGAATGACATCGAAATTACGTACACGGACGATTCGACATGGCGTGGAGCGATAACGGCTGTAAAAGTAGGAGGTACGACACTTGTTAAAGATACGCATTACACAATAGAAGCAGGGAAGATCACGATACTTGCTGATGTGCTATCAAAAGGTACTCATACGATAACCGTAACGGCAACCCATTATAATGATACCGCAGTCTTACAATTTGTAGACCGCCAGTTCTCAGGTGCAGGAAAAGGTACATCGTCTAGTCCTTATCAGATCGCAAATGCGGATCAACTTCATGAGGTTAGGTATCATCTAGAAGCGGATAAATACTTCGAGCTGGTGGATAATATTGATCTCGGGGTCAGCACGTATGCAGCAGGTGAAGGCTGGTTGCCAATCGGCCAGTATCAAGCAGAATTCCAAGGCAAGATGGATGGCAAAGGTTACATCATTACGGGATTGACGATAGCTAGATCAACCATGGATGTAGGGCTATTCGGTAGAACAGCGTCCACGAGCAGTCTAAATAATATGCGGCTAGAAAATATTAATTTGAGCGGGAACGATCAAATGGGCGGCTTGGTTGGGCACAATCAAGGTGCAATCAGTAATAGCTACAGCAGCACAGGTTCCGTAAGTGGGAGTAATCGATATTATCTAGGAGGATTAGTCGGATACAACCAAGGGCCAATCAGCAATAGTTATAGCAGTATGGTAAGTGTAAATGGAAGAGATGGTATAGGTGCCTTGGTCGGATACAATCAAGGCTCAATCAGCAACAGCTATGCCACAGGAAGTGTGTCAGCGACACTTACTAATGTAGGCGGGTTAGTAGGCGACAATTATCTTGGATCTGTCCACAACAGTTTCTACGATAGCAACACAACAACAGCTTCGGATTTTGGAAAAGGCGAGGGTAAGACAACGGAACAAATGAAATCTGCAAGTACGTATCCAGGATGGCTATCTACGAATGCATGGGGGATCGATTCATCAATCAATGCGGGTTATCCTTATTTAAAAGCTTTTTATCTCTTTGTATCTTATGACGGTAACGGAAGCACGGGAGGAAATGCTCCAACGGATAGCAATATCTATACGCGTGACGCAGATGCTGTTGTAGGTTCGAATGGAAGTCTAGTCAAGACGGACCATAACTTTACCGGATGGAATACATTGGAAGATGGTAGTGGTACCAGCTATGTGGAAAACGACAGATTCGTAATGACAGAGAATACGACGCTATATGCGCAATGGATTAGTACGGCGAAAGCCATCTCCACATTCAGCCTTAAGGGGTTAATCCCAGCGGTGACGGGTACAGTGGACGAAGAGAACAAGACGATTACCCTGACCGTCCCCTACGGAACGGATGTAACCGCGCTAATCCCTACTTTCACAACTGCGGGTGCTTCTGTGAAGGTGAGCGACACGGACCAAGTAAGCGGAACGACAGCACAGGATTTCACTTCTGCTGTCACGTACACGGTAGTGGCGGCAGACGGCAGTGAGCAGGAGTATACGGTAACTGTTACGGTAGCAGCAAATACGGCGAAGGCCCTGTCCGTATTCAGCCTTACGGGGTTAATCCCAGCGGTGACGGGTACAGTGGACGAAGAGAACAAGACGATTGCCCTGACCGTACCCTACGGAACGGATGTAACCGCACTAGTCCCTACATTTACAACTACGGGTATTAGTGTGAAGGTGAGTGACACGGACCAAGTAAGCGGAACGACAGCACAGGATTTCACTTCTGCTGTCACGTACACGGTAGTGGCGGCAGACGGCAGTGAGCAGGAGTATACGGTAACCGTTACGGTAGCAGCAAATACGGCGAAGGCCCTGTCCGTATTCAACCTTATGGGATTAACCCCAGCTGTGACGGGTACAGTGGACGAAGAGAACAAGACGATTGCCCTGACCGTGCCATACGGAACGGATGTAACCGCACTAGTCCCAACATTCACAACTACGGGTGCTAGTGTGAAGGTAGCCAGTACGGACCAAGGGAGCGGGACGACAGCGCAGAATTTCACATCTGCAGTCACGTACAAGGTAGTAGCGGCAGACGGCAGTGAGCAAGAGTATACGGTAACCGTTACGGTAGCAGCGTACTCGGGCGGCGGTGGAACCGTAACACCCGTAACACCAATAACGAACACTCACGTAATTTCAACGAATGGTCGATTAACGTTACCTAAAGGTAAATCTGGAGAGGTTAGCTTGTTAGAGGAAGTCGCCGTATCTGTTCCTGCGGACACATATGAACAAGAGATGACGATCACAATTGAAAAGCTGTCCAACATTCAGAATCTACTTACACAACAAGAAGTTCTTGCCAGCTCGGTCTTTGAGATTCTCAAGAGTTTCACCGGAAATTTCAGGAATCAAGTGATGCTAACCTTTGTGTTCGACCCAGCAATTGTGAAGAGTAATCAAAGGGCTGTCGTATTCTACTATGATGAAGTGAACAAGGCTTGGGTCGAAGTTGGCGGCAAAGTGAAAGGGAATCACATCTCTGTAGAAGTCGATCACTTCACAAAGTTTGCGGTAATGGCGATTGACGTAAAGGAAGACGATAAGACAACAGATTCCGCTGTCTCCTTTAGTGATGTCACTGGACACTGGGCAGAGACTAGTATTAAGCAAGCAGTGAGCATTGGAATCGTGAGGGGTTATTCGGATGGTACGTTTAAGCCGGGCAAAACCGTGACGAGAGCTGAATTTGCGGTGATGCTGATGAATGCATTGGAGCCGCAAGGTGAAGGTGCTGAGTTAAGCTTCAAGGATACTGCAACGATTGGGACTTGGGCGCGGCAGGCCGTTGCTCAGGCTGTACAAGCGGGTATAATAAAGGGGTATTCAGACAATACCTTCCGCCCGAATGCGGAGATTACCCGTGCGGAGATGGCAACTATGATTGCAGTTGCTTCGAATCCATTGAGCCAATCGAGTGCTGTAACGGGATTTGCGGATGAAGATGATATTCCGACTTGGGCAAGAGGCAGTGTTGCTTATGTGAAGCAGGCGGACATTGTTCAAGGCAAAGGCGAGAATAAATTCGCGCCGCAAGATAACGCAACTAGAGCTGAAGCAGTAACCGTACTATTGAAGTTGCTGGCTCATATGAGAGAATAGAGAATTAACGGAAAGAGTCCTGGATCGCAGGGCTCTTTCTTAGCTATTTTAGCTTGCATCAGTTAATATTGAACAAACTTGCAGTAATAGTTTTATCAGGGGCTTAAACATTAGAAAGAAAGAATTTAACTTTAACGAAGTAATTACAGCACAAGGAGTCGAGATGACACACCCCCTAATGTTTTCTTTTCGCCGTTGGCCCGTCACGTTGAACCGTATCACAAATGACGCAAATTTTTTCGGATAAAATCGGTGAGGCCCCTTGGAACGTAATGGTTCTCACCGACTTTTGAATACTCCGGAGCATATTGAGCCATCTTTCCGGTGAGAGAGAGCCATCCATTTTATTTCTTGAGTGACTCTCTGACTTTTTGTTAAATTATCGTCCCCAGTTAGCTTACTTACTCATTCCTCCAGAAGTTTCGTAATTCATCTTCTGTTTCAGATTGTAATTCCTTCAGCTTTGAAAGCGGGAATTGTTCCTGATTGGATAGAAAAGAATCAGAATTACATCTCTTATAAACTCACTCATAATCGTTTCTCCAATCTTGCATTTAAAATGTATCAAGCTGAGCGTCGATGGAATAGCCGAACTTAGCTTTCTCCTTTGTCGAAACTCTTGCACCAGAATCAGCTGGAACTTCCCTTGCTCAGCGTCCGCCAAAAGTCGCTGGAGAGCAGGGCGGTTGTCCGCCCGCTTCCCGGAGATGCCTTCGTCGGCGTAGACCTCAGAAATGTGCCAGTGATTTACCTTACAGTGCTCTCGAAGAGCTTCCGTCTGGAGGGCATTTTTTTCTATTGCTAGAACACGGAAGAAACATGGCCATTCGCAGAAGGCTTATTTGTCGACCATCTTCCTTTTAATTTAAGCTATTTAAGCTCATATCTGATAGTATTGAATATATGCTTCGACAACAAATAAACAATGCGAGGGCTGCCTTCTGTGAATTTCTCGATATATTTAACCATCCTGCTGGTGGCGGCCACCTGCTGTTCGCTAATGATGTGCTATCTCTCTTGGAAAAGAAGAGAGTTACCTATTGCGATTACGTATGGACTAGGTATGTTAGCTGGTGCCTTCTACACTTTTGGGTATGCTTTTGAAATCAACAGCACGACTCTGGAGCAGATACGTTTCTGGCTTCGATTGGAGTACATCGGTATTCCATTCGGCGCGACAATATGGATCATTATGGTCCTACAGTATACGGGAAGACAAGCACTTATTCGAACATCGATCGTTGCTCTCCTGATGATTGTTCCTGTGATTACATTTATTGCTCATTATACGAACGATTGGCACCATTTGTTCTATAGGAGCATGACTATCGATTTTTCAAGAAATTTCCCTCTGGTTCATCTGGTGAAGGGGCCATTGTATATGGTTCACATTGTCTATTCCTATGTCTTTTTTATCATTGGTATGGGTTTAATGATCCAGATGTATCGAAGAGAAACCCCTCATATGAAAAAACAAATTGGCTTCATGATCATTGGTTCTCTCGGACCATTTGGATTTCCGCTGATCTATTTATGGGATATTTTAAGACTGCCGATTGACATTTCACCGTTCGGATTCGTTTACTCGGGTATTTTTTATCTGTGGGGAATTTATCAATTTAATATGCTTAGACTAGCTCCCATGGCGCTGGAGAAGGTGTTCGAATCGATGCAGGATGCCGTCATTGTAATCGATGTCGATAAGCGTGTTACAAGCTTTAATCAATCAGCCAGTCAGCTTTTTGAAAGTTTACACAGCAAAAAAAAAATCGGTCAACCTGTGGCTGACATTTTAACTCATTATCCAAATGTAATAGAAGCATTTATGCAAGACGCTCCTTCAAACAATAAGATACAAATTCCTGGGGAATTTCAAGATAGATCTTACCACGTTCACCTAACGATGATCCATGACCGAAAACACAAGCAGGTCGGCAAGATGCTTCTGTTAAGCGATATAACGGAAACGGTTCTTTACGAGGAAAAATTACGCGATAATGCAAGTCAGTTGGCAGAATTAAATATTTTTAAGGATAAAATGTTTAAGGTGGTCGCTCATGATATCCGCGATCCTCTTGCTATACTCATTAATCTAATGGAATTGATGGAAGAGGACATGCAGGCTTGTGGTGAAGCTCATAGCGAAATTGCTCAGGAAATGGGACAACAAATCAACAATACGTTTACATTAGTAGAAAGCTTGCTGGATTGGTTTCATAGTCAGAAAGGGGGCATGCTGTTTAACCCCGTTATAAGGGGGTTAGCCCACACGGTTCAGAGCAATATTCGATTAATGCAAGTATGGAGTAATAGTAAAAATATTTTAATCTTATCCGAGATATCGGATGACCTATATGTATATGCAGATAAAGAGATGTTGGATTTAATTGTCCGTAATTTAATTTCGAATGCGATAAAATTCACACCGTTTGGCGGAAGCATTCAATTAAAGGCAGACTGTGCCAATGGTAAAATTATAGTTTCTGTAAGCGACTCAGGAGATGGCATCCCATCTGACAAAGCGGATTCTTTATTAAAGGAAGCCTACCCGGTCTCATCACTCGGCACAGCTGGAGAGCGCGGTGTCGGGTTGGGGCTTACTCTCTGCAAAGAATTTGTCCGCTTAAATGGAGGGGAAATTTGGTTTGAAAGTACGTCTACACATGGAACCACCTTTTATTTCTCGCTTCCGGCTACTTCTTAGCTGCTCCATTCATAAATCGGGATATAAGGGATGAAATCAGTATGAAGGTTATTATTATCGATGACGAAAAGGCCATGCTTCTAATCATGAAGCGGATGCTAGAGAAAATAGATAAAGTGGAAATTACGGGAATGTTCCAGGATACGTCGACAGCATATTCGTATTTGTTGAACCACGATGTGGATTTGGTCTTCATCGATGTGAATATGCCCAAAGAAAGCGGTCTTGAGTTTGCTGTAAGGTTACTCGAAGACAGCAGACAAATAAAGCTCGTGTTCGTTACCTCCCATAAAGAATATGCACTGCCGGCGTTCGAGGTTTATGCCTTTGATTACATGGTGAAGCCCTTGAACCAAGAGAGGCTTCAGAGAACCGTTCATAGGGCGATGTCTGCACATTTATCTGAACCTGTCTCTGGTGGTCAGGAATCCTCTTCTGCTAGCATCATGTTCTATTGCCTAGGCGGCATGGAGATTCGAAATGACCGGAACGTGTTGGTTAAATGGAAGACTAGCAAGAGCGCGGAGTTGTTCGGCTATTTGCTAACCCAGAAGGGTAGACTTGTATCGAGAGCTAGAATCGTTGAGGACCTGTTTGGCGATCTGCCACAGAAGAATGCCGAGACTTATTTAAACACGACTGTCTATCAACTGCGCAAATTGTTGAGTAGTTACGGATACAAGGGTTGTCTTCAGTCCGACAGCAATCATTACGCGTTAGATCATACTCATTTAGATGTAGACGTCCTGAGTTTTGAGGAAGGTTATAAACAATTGGCTGTTGTTAATGATACGAATATCGAGCAGGCTTTGGAGCTTGAAAAGCTCTATATTGGCGATTTATTCGGGGACCGTGCATTCTCTTGGGCGTGGAGCGAGGTCGAACGACTATCGGTGATGTATACAACCTTAACCCTTCGGTTGTGCGATGTTTTACTAAATAGGGGCGAAGTGCAAACGGCCATTCAGCTCCTAAAGAAGTTAACCGTTCGGAATGAACTGGATGAAGAGATCGTTAAGCTGCATATGAGGGCTTTAGCCTTGACGAAAAATAAAGAAGCATTGAACAGGCAATATTCTCAATTCACGGAGGCGCTCGAAAGAGATCTGGGTATTATCCCATCCCCTGCCGTTAATGATCTATATGTCGACCTGAAATTGGGGCTGGATGAAGTCGAAGAGCCAAACACATGAGGGCACTGCATGTTGTCATTATGACATCATTGGGGTGAACTATACTGTAATTCATGGAGTGAGGAGGCGAATAAGTTGAAGGTCGTAATTATCGATGACGAGAAAGCCATGCTCTTCATCATGAGACGTATGCTTGCAAAGTTGGATCAGATTGAAATTATGGGTTGCTTCCAAGAGACTACATCGGCTTTCTCTTATTTGGCGAATCATGATGTGGATATGATATTTGTGGATATCAGTATGCCGGGAGGGAATGGCCTTGAGTTTGCCGTCCGGTTAAGAGAGATCGGTAACCTGACGAAGCTCGTATTTGTTACTTCATATAAGGAATATGCACCGAATGCGTTCGAAGTACAAGCATATGATTACATCATGAAGCCGGTCAATCAGGATAGACTTCAGAGAACCGTACGAAAGGCATTTTTCGAGAGCCTACCGTAACTGATTTATAAAATAGTATTAGCAGGGGCTAAGGCAAGTATAAAACCTCATGTGAAGAATTTCTTAGAGAACTCAACAGACCATGTAATTGAAAAAGTAATATTTGATATCCAAAATTGGATTGAGCGCCATTTTAGAGTGGGGCTCTTTCCGCTTTTATCCTGATAAGACGAACCTTATCATGAATAGAGCGTTTTTTTGTTTAGCTAATGCAAGAAGTGTTTCGAAGCGAGGGTAAGGGCTACAAATGAATTGTACTTGTCGGTAAACAGTGTTACTCTGGAGGATGGCAAACTTCAAATCCATGTTCTGCAACACATCTAACAATAGTCGCCATTTTAGCTGTAAAGAAAGGTAACACTATGATACAAGTTGATAACTTATCCTTCTCGTTTCCGCAAAAAGAGCTATATAACAACATTTCGTTTACGCTTGAAGAGGCACAACATTGCGCCTTTATCGGAACAAGCGGCAGTGGGAAAAGTACGCTGATCGATATCCTGATGGATCCGGAAAGATATTTGTTCGAGGGCAAGCTAGAGAAAGACCCAACTTGCACAATCGGGTATGTAAGTCAGTTCTCGCAAGTAGACAAAACCAAAGAAATGACCGTTTTTGAATATATCGGAGAAGAATTTATCAAGATACAAGATGAAATCACATCGATTTATGCTGAAATGGAAACCACATCGGATATGGATTCGTTGCTGGAGAAATATCAATCAGCTTTAGACGCATTCGATTCGATGGATGGGGATAATTTTGAAAATACCATTAATAAGCAGCTAAATCTAGCAAACCTCATGAAGCTAAAAGATCTTAACGTATCCGACCTGAGTGGCGGGGAATTCAAACTCATTCAAGTGATGAAGGGAATGCTTAGTCGTCCAGACTTAATGATTATGGACGAACCCGATGTATTTTTAGACTTTGAAAACCTAAATGCGCTTAAAAAACTTATTAATTCCCACAAGGGCATGCTGCTGGTGGTTACGCACAACCGCTATCTATTGAATCATTGTTTCAACAAAATTATACACCTTGAAAATACGGAGATCCAAGAGTTTGATGGGCGATATATCGATTATAACTTCTCCTTGCTTCAGACTAAAATCGAGCTGCAAGAACTCACGATCGCCGAAGAGGAAGAAATCGAGAGAAACGAGAATATCATCGATAATCTTCGAGTAATCGCCACGTATAATTCGGAAGCATCCAGAGGCAGAGCGTTAAAAGCTAGGGTCAGGTTTCAAGAAAGATTGGAAGCGCGTAGAATCAAAGCGCCGTTTGTCGATATTAAGCAGCCGAATATTAGCTTTGGCATCGATAATGAACTTGAAGACGTCATTGTGGCAAGTGTCAATGATTATAGCGTTGCCTTTGATGAGCTGCTTTTGAAAAATGTGAACTTTGAGATCAAAGCTACGGATAAAGTAGCCCTGATTGGTCCAAACGGTACCGGTAAAACGACTTTACTCCGAGAAATCTTTAAAAATAATCATGACTCCATTGAAATAAATGCTGATATCAAAGTGGCTTATTTATCTCAGCTTCAAGGCGAAACGCTAAAGGATTCCAATACCCTAATGGAGGAATTCATCGATACCGGATTTAAAACTTATGATGAGATTAGAGCGTATCTTTCCAACTATGGCTTTGAAGGAGAAATCCTTAATCAAAAGATCGAATCTTTATCCGGCGGAGAAAAAAACATGCTTCAATTGGCCAAAGTTTCTGCCAGTCAAGCCAACCTACTGCTTCTTGATGAACCGACGAGCCATTTAGACATCTATACGCAGATCGCACTGGAGAAAGCCATTGAAGACTACAAAGGTGCGATTCTCATGATTTCTCACGATTTCTATTCTGTCGTAAATGGGATGGATTATGTTTTAATCATTGACGATAAGACGATCAGAAAAATGAGTATGCGAAAATTTAGACAGATGATTTATGCGAATCATTTTAATAGAGACTATTTAGAAAATGAACAAAAGAAAAAGTCGGTTGAAATGAAAATAGAAATGGCTCTAAAAGATACTGATTTTGAACTTGCAAAAGTGTGGGTCAACGAGCTGGAAGATCTGATTAAGCTGCTTTAAATTATAATTCTCGTGACGATGGTGGAAACGCATCAATAAAAAAGACACTGAGGAATAGAATCTCAGTGTCTTTTTACTGCATTAATTTCTTGATAGCTCCAAATTAACGTGCACTTTCAATCCCTCTAAAGTTATTTGTTCTACAAGGTGTCTCATCCCTTATGATTCATGGTCAGACTTGAGCAATACCGCCATCCGCTGACATCGCGAGAGAAAGAAGTGCTACGGGGCATAGCAGCCGGATGGTCCAACGAAGAAATAGCCGAACAGCTTCAGATCAGCCTGAGCACAGTCAAGGCTCATACCCGACATGTATTCGACAAGCTCTAGGTACGTAATCATGTGAGTGCAGTTACCCGAGCACAGCGTCTCTCATTACTTGAGGATAAGCTATCATTTATTTCGATGCTCGCATGTTGGGAGAATCATTCAAGTATATGGTGTGCTATCATTTACCGAAGGGACTTGAAATTCCGGAGAGATTTACAAAGCTTTCTGTCCCGGCTTTAACATGGGCTATTTTCCCGGAGCCGCAATGTGATTTGCAAAAACTATGGGAACGAATCTATTCCGAGTGGATTCCTTTGATCAGAAAAGGGAATCAGCCCCTTCGCTTCTTAAACCGAGTAATCAGGGAAAGTTGATCATTAATCCGTTGATAAGGGGGGCCATCGATTGTTTCCAGTGGGCTGGCTCCTATGTGAGTGAACGATTAATGAGGTCTTCCAATGTATTACACATCATTATCAACAGGCAAATAAACGGTAAATGTCGTACCTTGACCAGGCTCGCTGTCGACACGGATGAACCCGCCGTGTGCTTTTACAAATTGATGAGCAATCGATAATCCGAGCCCCGAGCCGCTTGTATGCCGCGAACGGGATTTCTCCACGCGATAAAAACGATCGAATAAGTGTGCCAGTTCTTCGGCCGGGATACCGATGCCGGTGTCTATCACTGAGACACGTATATAGACTGTATTCCGATCTACGACCTTGTCTTCAATGACGACTGATACTTTGCCGCCTTCCGGCGTGTAGCGGATTGCATTAGTCAACAAATTAATGAACACCTGCGTAATCCGTCTGGCATCGGCCATCACGGTCACCAGCCTTGAAATCGTATAGAGACGAATGTCCAACCCGTTTTCTTCCGCTTCGTATTTCACGTCGTCCACGATACGTTCAAGATGTGCATTCAGATCGAGCGGTTTGCGATCGAGCGATAATCGGCCGGCTTCTGCAAGCGACAGGACATGAAGATCATCTACAAGCAGGCTCAATCGAATCACTTCATCGTGAATCCGAAGCATTTCTGGCGGGACATGATGACCGGCCTGCTGATAATTTTCTAGCTTAAGCTGCATAATGGATAGCGGCGTGCGGAACTCGTGAGCGAAATCGGCCACCAATCTTCTTCGGGCATCTTCGGCTTCCCGCAGGCGAAGCGTCATATCGTTGAATGTCTGGATGACTCTCCCCTATTCGTCTGCGGATTGGACAGGAACGCTCACCTCCAGATCCCCATGCGCAACGCGTTCGATAGCGGCAATGAGCTTTCGAAGCGGACGCGTCAGAATCCCTGAAATCCATAAACTGAAGAGTAGACCGATTGCTACGAAAATGATCCATTTTCCAAGCCATAACAACTTCATCTTGCCAATAACGTAAGCTTTCAAGCTCTCGATTTGCTCTCCGGGTGAGGCCTCCACATAAGCTGCACTGATTTCTTCCTCGCGAAATTGATCGAACAAGGATTCCAAGTTAACTCGATTATTTATGGAATAAGCGCTGCCGATAATCAATACGAGTAGCCCCATATAGACAAATATTTTTTGGCGTACCGTCAATGTCATTATTGTTCACCGAATCGGTAACCAAAGCCGTATACCGTTTGCACGTAACGAGGATTGGCCGGATCGTCTCTCAGCTTGCGGCGAAGATTCCGAATATGGGAGTCCATCGTTCTTTCGTAGCCCATATATTCGTCCTGGAGTGCGGTTTTTAATAATTGCAAGCGGCTGAATACCATTCCTGGATGCGCAGCCAGCGTATATAAAATTTTGAATTCTGTCGGTGTCAGTTGGATCTCCTGGCCGTCCTTGAACACCTGACATTTGGCCTCGGAAATGATCAGGTTGTCTCGTTCCAAGAACATCGATTTGTCTTCAGGACCGCGCAGGCGGCGAAGTAAAGCTCGGATGCGCGTAGCGAGCTCGCGTAAGCTGAACGGCTTCGTCAAATAATCGTCCGCGCCGATTTCCAGACCGACAATTTTATCTGATTCATCCGATCGGGCTGTGACCATAATAATGCCGCAATTCGAGAATTGTCTGAGCTCGCGGCATACGTCGATGCCGTTTAACTCCGGGAGCATCCAATCAAGCACGACGACATCAGGCCGTTCACACCTGGCAAGAGTGAGCGCTTCTTTGCCTGTACAGGCAGTCACTACTCGAAACCCTTCCCGTTGCAGATAGGTTTGCATCTCCTCCAGCATGAACGGTTCGTCCTCCACTAGCAGCAATTTCGCTTCCATTCCAATCACATCTTTTCAAGTTAGTCTACACCTCAAATTATACCGTTATTTACCAGTATGGAGAAGAAGCAGTCCTCGGAAAAAGAGGAAGATCTGCATAAGATCTCGACATTTATGGATTAAAATGGATTCTAATGAACCGCAACAGCCTTAGCCTATTACAAGATAAAGAGAAGGGTGAGTGAAATGTGGCCTATTTAGTTGCATTAGATGACGGACACGGAATGAGTACACCTGGCAAAAGAACGCCGAAATTTCCTGACGGCTCGTTCATGCATGAGAACGAGTTTAACCGGGCGGTGGTGGCAAAATGCAAAGCCCATTTGGAGCGATGCGGGATCAACGTGCTGCTGACCGCACCAACCGATGAGGATATCCCGCTGCAAGTAAGAACGAGATTAGCAAACGAGCAAAAAGCAACCATCTTCGTCAGTGTACACGCTAATGCTTTAAGTGACACATGGGGGACACCTAGAGGGATTGAAACGTTCCATTATCCTGGCTCTGTGAATAGCCGAAGATTGGCCGAAATTTTGCAAAAGCATTTGTTAAAAGGCACTCCGCTTGTCAATCGCGGCGTGAAGGAGGCAAACTTTCATGTGCTGCGGGAGACGAGTATGCCATCTGCTCTAGTGGAGTGCGGGTTTATGGATAACTCAGACGAAGCCAGGCTGCTGATGAGCGACCAATACCGATCCGAATGTGCCGAAGAATTGGCACAAGGAATTTGCGAATATCTCGCGGTCCCTTACTTAATCGAAAAACAGAAAATTGAATCGCTTTCCGTCAACGAATGCCGTATTGAAATAAACAATAAGCCGTTGAATGTCAAAGGGGTAATTCGGGACGGGAAGTCGTTCATACCGGTTCGAATTCTGGATGACTTGCCTAATACCACAATAGGTTGGGACAACAATAGTAAAAAGGCAACGATAAACGGACAAACGATGGAAACGACAGTCGTTATTGTGAACAAAGGATTTGTTCATTCTGTAGAAGCAGCTAAAGCGATCGGGTATCAGGTCGAGTGGGATGCTCAAACCTTCACGGTGAAGCTTCCAGCTCCGGTTAAATAATTGAAAATCTAAGGAGGGAACTCATGACAGTTCAGCCTACTTATCACTGGCAGTTCGATGAAAGAGATGGGTCTGTGGCAATAGACAGGATAAATGGGATCAAAGGAAATTTTCAGCGCGTCTCGCGAGAGGGACATGGCCGCATTGGGAAGGCCATCACCATACGTGGCAATGAGTCTCTTATTAATTTTGGCAACGTGGCTGGTCAGTTCGGAACTGACGATTTTACAGTTGCTTTTGGCATGAAATTCAATGACAGACATGGCGAGGATGATCTCGACATCATCGGCAATCGATCGGTGAGCGGGCATGGTAATTGGTTCTCCGTGAGGCAGCTAAAAACAAAAATACTTTTTGAAGTGGATGAAGATAACAAAGCAAAAAATTACGCATCTGCCCAGACTAAAGACCTTCTCCAGCATAAAAAATGGCATCATATAGCTGTTGTTAGAGAAGGGCGAACGATCAAGATATACATCAATGGGGAGCTGGCGGCAGAAGGGTCATCACCAACAGGCGTCGCCAATATTAACAACGGTAAGAATCTGAGGCTGGGTGATTGGAAGAGAGGCGCTGCGGTCGCGCAATACGAAGATCTTCGCATCTACCACACTGCTCTTAATGCCGCACAGGTCCAAAGCCTGGTGACGCCGGTGAACCGGCACTTGCGTGCAGGTGAAATCGAGCTGGTCGCTGTTGATGATGCAGCCGTTATTCTCACGCAGGATGCAGAAGACTTGACTCGATTGTCGCCAAATTTTCAAAGGCTAAGGCTTGGTCCAAATACAGGTGCTACACTATATAAACAAGCCAATTTTGACGGAGTGGCTCAAAAGCTATACGCTGACCTCTCGGAAATCAGATTCTCGAAGCTGGCTGACTTCCCAAGATCGATCCGTATTTGGTCGGCAGCCCTACAGCCTTTTACGGGGAAGTGGATCATCAAAGCGCCAAATGACCAGTACTTGAGTCTGGGGCAATCCTCCCTCACGACAGCGCCCCGTCAATCAGAGAGCGAGCTGTTACGCTTCCAATTCAATCCATTGTACGATAAGCCTCAACTTATTCCGGGCTCCGACGAGGAAAGCGCAGATTTTGTAATAACACAAGGGGCGGAACCGGCTTTGCTATTTGTTGATTATTCAGACAGTAACCATGCACAGTTCTCTATCGTCAATGAGGCGCATAGTAAGTGGCTGAGACTGAGTGTTGACAACACGTTCAGCTGGACCGAGCAGCAAGAAGAGCGCTCATTGTTCGCCAGTGTCGTCAAAATGGCTGATCATGAAGGACAAGTCGGCACCCTGTCGGCAGGGGAAGCTGCCTTTTATGAGCACCGAGCCTATAACGGGAAAACCTGGATTCTGTCTGATAGTGCTGTTAATCTTCCAGGTAACTTTACGAGCTTTCAAGACTTCCCGGGTCTGGATAATAAAGCGTCGTCCATTCGATTGGGACCAGATACGGGCGTGACCTTGTTTGTCAATGAAAACTTCAATGTAAAGGAAGCTAATCGGGAGAAGGAAATGGCGGATATCGTCGACAATGTGCAGGACCTAAAGGAGTCACAAATAGGTAATGATGCGATCTCCGCTGTCAAAATCTTTCGAACCGTCGCACCTGAGGAGGTTCTGACCTCTTATACAGCCACGCTTAGTCAGGACTTTAGAATGGCGGGCGACGAACTTGAAGAGTTTTCATCGTATCGAACGATGCTTAAGTTCTCACCTGGCGCCGGCGAGGTAGAGATCTCAGCGACCGATCTGATCGAGATTGAAGTAGAGGGAACCACTTATGAGATAGACGAGGAACGATCTGTAACGCTAATGCCAAATCTATTGAACAGCATGATGATTACCTCTGAAGCCGATGGCATCAACACCCCGGGGCTAAAGATCCGCACCAGCGAAATGGCAGCAAATGAGCGAGTTGTTATTTTCCCGAATCGAGAAGTTCATCGACAGCTTGCCGAGCTGGAAGACGATGCGCTGTGGAATGCGAAAGATGCCAATGGCAGCCTCATTGTCGATCAGAAGGCGCATAGCAAGGCAGATGTCGCTAGCGTACAAAGCACCATCAAGAGGGTGATGGCTAATATAACCTATGCTGAGGCCCCTGTTAGGAAGGGAAGCAAGAGCAGCGGTATTCAGTCAGCCGACCGGGTTGTTTCCAGCGATGCCATCCATAACCCCTGGATGCTCAAGTTCGAGCCTGCCGTTAACGGTGCTAAGCCGACCACTGCGAAATCATTAACGTCCGGGTCGTCCGCGGCGGCGGTTCGCATTCGTGAAGAGAAGATCAGCGAGGATGACTTTAAGAAGCTGCTTAATCAGGCTGCTGACAGTGGAGCAGCGACTCAAAATCAAGTTTTATTGCGTGCCGGCCGAGGCTTGTTTTCACGGATAAAAGATGCGGTCAAGAAAGCCGTCTCAGTCGTAATCGGTACTGCCAAAAAAGGCTTTCACCTCATTGTCAGGACCGCTGAAGGTCTGATTGAATTTGTAGTTGACACGGCTGAAATGGTAGGGGAGTTTATTGAAGCAATTGTCGAAAAGGTTGTTAAGGGCATCAAGCAATTTATCCAGTTCTTGCAGTTCCTATTCCAATGGGATGATATTCTAAAGACGCAAAAGTATCTGGTGGGCTCCGTGAACGCAGCCTTCGATTTCGCTGTCCAACTGGCAGAGGATGCTAAACAGCCCGTCTCCGACTTCGTAGACAACCTGCAAGAGACCGTGGAGGAAAATATGAACATCCTGGTACGGACACTGGGCGGTGAGCCTTCGGAGGCACGATCCTCCCGGTTCGAGCTTCCTGAAGCTGCCGAGTGGTTTCTCTCCAAGCTATTGGGAGGCTCCAGGCAGCCTGGTGCCAGCCCAGTACCCGCTCTTGGGATGAATATGGGTGGAGATTCGCCGTTAGATCAATACTTCTCGACCTTCACTCAAGGGGCTGGAGACAGAGCAGATATTCTGCTGCGAGCATTTGAAGGAGTGAAGGGCTCAATTGAGGGAATTATTGCGAATCCTCTTAAGCCGCAGCAGGCGCTGGTCGTTATGATTCAAGCCATCAGAGATGTCGTCATCCAGGCTATGGAGCTGGTCGAGGATATGGCACATGGGTTTCTGGATCTTGTTAAGGAAATGGTTACCCTCTTTCAAGATTTGCTTACCCGCGAGATTAAGATACCTTTTATTTCGAAGCTGTTCGAGCGGATCGGTGCAGGGAAGCTAACGCTGCTCAATCTATCAGGCGTGCTGCTTGCGATCCCGGTCACCATCGTATCAAAGCTTGCCTTTAACCAACAACCGTTTAAGGGTGTATCAGCTCCTGAGTTTTCGGCTCAAGTAGCAGCGGGATCGGAAGTGACGGTAATAGATAAGTCATCTGCCTTACAATTGTTGGAGAATGACGAGAACGCTCCGAATCCCGAGAACACTCCTGATCCCGAGCCGTCTGACGAAAGCTTGATTCGCTCATGGGGGATTGTTGTGCTGGTAACAGATGCTATTAACGGCTTCCTCACTACTGGATTAGATGCAGTCTCGGAAAAGAAAGATGATCCACTTGAAAAAAGCGGCAGTTTCGGGCTGGAAGTCATAAGCTTGCTGCTCAGCATCTTTAGCTGGCAGGCCAACTTTGTAATTGCCGATATCCCAGTGCGTAAGGGCGATGAGAAAGAAAATAGTGAGCTAGCGCGCTCCGAGCGTATCTTGCACTACTATCGGGGGGCTGTGTTGATGTTAGATTCACTGTTTGTGTCTATTGGCTCAACTCTGGAACAAAAAAACATGCAGCGTATGAAGCGCAGAGACGAGGAGATCACCTTGTTTTTCTGGGTGCTCTCAATCGTTGATGCGGGGATGGCTATCCGTTATCTGGTGGCTCTTCCCAACAAGGATAAGCCTGGCTTGGAAATTGCGAATGAAACAGTGTCCTGGCTGCCTAATTTGTTGTGTCCTCTGCGTTTTGACAATAAAGGCGCTATTGTTCTTGCCGGAGTTGACTTTGTAGCAACCGTCGTCAATACGGGAATTGGGGGGAAGCTTCTCGCTAACGATCTGAAAGATTTGTAGGACGTTCTGTAAGAGTGAGATCGCAGACTTAACAACAACCTGCGCAAGGCGCATATCGACCATGATCGGTCAAATCGAAGGCGCTATATCGAATGCAACGCCGACTTACCGGCGGGACGAGGCGATTCGCAACGTCTCTCTCGCTGCCATGCAGCTAATACTGGCGGCGAGTGCGAAAGGTCTCGACTCGGGCCCGATGGTCGGCTTCGACGCCGATGCCTTCGTCAAGTCGTTTAACGTTCCGCCACGGTATATTCCCGTCCTGCTTGTCGCCATCGGCAAGGTAACCAAGCCTGCCCGAGTAACCACTCGCTTTTCTACGGAGCATACTATCGCTTGGAACGGGTTCGAGCCTGACGCTGCTTTGTGATGAGCTTCCTATACAAGTTCAGTCAAAACCAAGTGCCTGTTAGCACTTGGTTTTTTGCTGAGAACTAGAGGTTGAAATTATCATAAAATTCGCCGTTAGAGTGTTACGGGGAAGCGCACCACCAATAACGGCAATACTTTAAAAAACGTTTGCTCGTTCTAGCAAATCGGCACCAAATGGGTGATCCACGATGTAAAGCCAACTTCCATTGGACTGTCTTCTAACAATCTCTGAAGTGTGACCATGCAGTTGAATCGGATTTCCGTCGGTATCTTGCGCATGGAGGATGAAATGGGCACGCAGCAAAGCAATATTTTCAAAAGGGATACAGTAAATGTTTATGGATACCATGCTGCCCTGCAGGCTTAGTAGATCTTCGAGAGTTTTGCGAATTCCCGGCGTATCGAGGCATGTACTTACGATACAGCTGCGTGAACTCGAAAAAAACGGAATCATTGAACGAACCGTATTTAATTCGATACCGCCGAAGGTTGAGTATGCATTAACTGAATTCGGGAAAAGTTTGGAGCCCATTTTGAAGCAAATGATAAAAATGGGGGAGCATTATATCTCTTTGCAAAAAAGTAAGGAGAGCAAGGAGTCGGAAATTTGAACACTTGCCGTTACAGACAGAGCGCTGAACCGTATCACAAGTAGGGCGATTTTTTTTGGAAAGCTTAATTCTGACCCTACAAGATCAACTTCGCAAGACAATGAATTCCCTTCTCAATCGATGCTTCATCTACTTGTGCAAACCCCAACACCCATCCCTTTCGTTTGCTTTCCAAACAATAGGGTCCAAGAGGGTATACACGTATGCCCTGTTGAAGGGCTAACTTTGTCACGGTTTCTTCGTCGTATGATTCTTCAGCTTCAAGTAACATATGCAATCCCGTTTCTACTCCACTTAGTGTGAAACGCTCTCCTAAACCGCTAGCCATAATAGCCTTTGTCATCGCTTCGTGTCTTCGTCGGTACACATTTCTGACTCTTCTCATATGGCGCATAAAATGCCCATTCTTGATGAAGTGGGTTAGTGTTAGCTGATCCATAATCGGCAGATGACGGTAAGTCAGCTCCTGTACCTTAGCTAGCTGAGCAATCGCCTTGACAGATCCAACGATAGCTGAAATACGAATGCCTGGAGCAATCATTTTAGAAAAACTCATGAGGTACAAGGTATTCTGAGATGCTTGGCTCAACAACGTTGGAAGCGGCTCCCCACGATATCGAAATTCACTATCATAATCGTCTTCAATGATCCACAACTGATCTTTAGTGGCCTTATGTAGCAATTGTTGCCTGCGCGGCTCCGACATAACGACCCCGACCGCGCACTGGTGCGAAGGTGTCACAAAGATCAGTTTGGATTGTGGGTGAATACGCTCAACCACAAGACCATACTCATCAACAGGTACAGGGACTACATTCATGT
Organism: Paenibacillus xinjiangensis; assembly: GCF_059686975.1. Taxonomy (NCBI): domain Bacteria; kingdom Bacillati; phylum Bacillota; class Bacilli; order Caryophanales; family Paenibacillaceae; genus Paenibacillus; species Paenibacillus xinjiangensis. The sequence goes on from NZ_JCAALS010000017.1 coordinate 114,900, forward strand.
GCCGATATTGCATCGCCATCCAGGCAGCTGGAAAACCAGGATCTTCTACAGAGACAGTATCTCCATCAGCTAAAAGCGATTGTGCGATTAAGTCAATACTATGCTGAGCTCCTGAGGTTAACAGAATCTGATTTGTTTGGATATGGATGCCTCGTTCAAGTGATAAATAACGCTGAATTTGCTCACGTAATGGTGTGAAACCATAGGGATTACCGTAAGCCCAACTTGATAAATCCATTTCAGCGGATGCATGGAGAAGCGATTGTCGCCAGTTCTTTTGAAATTGCCCATCCAGATAGGGTTCGTGGGGACTAAAATCAATATCCACTTCTCGCTGTTCTTTGCCTCTGAACCAGCCATGTAGTTGATCGACCACCGAGTTCAACAAGGGAAGTGAGGGGGGAATGGGGCCATCTGTTATTATTTCTTTCGTTGACTCCGTGACTTGATTCCATTTACTAACTCGCGTTCCTCCTCGGCGAGATGTAACCGTATAGCCTCGACTTAGCAATTCCTCATAGACGATCTGTATAGTTGAGCGAGAGACACCTACCATGTGAGCGAGTTCGCGGGAAGGAATCAGCAATTCTCCTGGGGCCCAGATTCCGTTTGTGATATTATGAATGGCTTGATCAAGCAATTGCTGCCAAATGGGTCTCTTATCATTACGTATTACTTTCATCATCGTACATACCTCCAAATAGAAGATCTTACCCTAAAACATTAGTTATGGATTGTTCATAATCTTGATGTTTGGACATTTTAAAGCAGTCCATTCATTGATATACTACCGTAATAACACTGGTATTTACAATCTGGTCGTTGCCGCACTCTTGAAGAGTATCTTATTTATGGCTACTGGAGTGGGATGAATATCTTATAAATGAAAGGGGAAATTTTGAAATGAATACGGTTCGTTACAAGATCAGAGAATGTGTGGATCAAGAGAAAATTGAAAGTTTCCTTCACCGAGCGAAAACGGGGTATCTTGGGTTGGTTGATGGGAATTTCCCCTATGTCGTACCGCTTAATTATGTTTGGACGCAGGGGAAACTCTATTTTCACGGGGCTGGAGATGGAAGACGTAATCAGATCATGAAGGAAAATCCAGAGGTGTGTTTTACGGTATGTGAGGAATACGGAACCATCACGGATCCTGTACCTGCCAAAACGGATACGGCTTATATGAGCGTAATGATCTTTGGACAAGCAGAGCCGATTACGGATTTGGACGAAGCCACTCACGTACTTCAGGAAATGATGAATAAATATGTACCCGGCTATTATAACCGCCCTTTGTCCAAGCAGCATGTGGACAAGTATAGATCGGCTGTATTCGGCGGACCGGTTCAAGTTTGCAGGGTAATTCCGCACCATATGACAGCAAAAGAAAGTCCTATTGAAGCAGAAAAAATGTATAGAACGGACATGAAGGTAGGACGAGGGAATTGATAATAAGAGACCATTAAGACTCGCACTACGCCGATTCCACTCTCGTGCATCACACGCAAATTCTAATTATCTAGTCATGTCGAAAGATCATCCGAAATGTGGAGGGATAGCTCCAATCAGATAAGATGGCGGTTAGGAGTATAGGTGGGAAGTATTTATGTTTTCTTATCTCTTCAAAATTTAGAAAGAATGCCCTAATGACTATGTAATATAGTTTTCGGGCATTTTTTCGATGTTAATTTTAATTATTTTGATTGACTTCGACAACTGGCGATTCAAGAAATATCCAATTTCGCTCTACAGATGATACGGTGAACCGTATCACAAAAAAGGCGGATTTTTGGCATTAACCACTAAAATATCCTAGTCAAGCGCGGTGAAAGAGAGCGGGCCGATCGGAATTTCGGTTGATCGCCAATAGCCATACCGTTATTGAGGCCATGCCGATCGACACTAGGCAAACGGCGGCAAAATGGAGCAGGCTGTTCGCGATAAATAGCCGTTCCAGCTTCGTCGCCTCTGCCGCTCCGCGAACGAGCACGATTGCGAGCGGGTGCAAAATATAGACCCATACTCGCCACTCTCGGAACGTTTTGCTAGACCGGACCTTCCACTGCAGCGCCCAATGGAACAAAAAATAAGTGGCGGGAAGCGCGAAAACATACATGCTGTCATGCCTCGGAATTCCTTCCGCGTGCAGGAGCGTTCCTTCCGCGAACATCATTCCGAGCGAACCCGCAAACAAGGCCGCATTGGCAAACGGCGTTCTCACCGGAGGCCGCTGCTTGGCTACCCAAGCCCCGATCACCAAAAATATAGGGGCATAGAACAGCCCGTTACGCGTGTAATCGAACACAGTGAACATGCCCTCATACACGCAGACGATCCATTTGGAGTCCTGGACGATTCCATAGTAGCTATCCCCAAGCAGCCCTGCGATGTACAAGAAACCCGCCGTAGCCAGCATGGCTTTCATAGACATTCTCCGATACATAATGACCGTTATACTTAGGCCCACAATTAACGCCGGCAAATACCACAGATGATAAAAAGTGCCGTCAAACACGATGTCCTTGATCATGGAATAAGTCGTGAAGGAATCGGTTAAATAACCCGTATACAGATTCAGCGGAACGTACAGCAAAATGGCAGTCGCATATAACTTCCAGGTTTTCAGCATGTAGCCGCGCAGCACTTGTCGATCCGTCAACGGGTCCCCTGTCAGCTTACGGAATAATAAAAATCCGGTCGTCATGAAAAAGACCGGAACGGCAATGCGGGTAAGCAGATTGCTTAGAAGAAAATCTGCAGTGGCGCTGTAAGATAGAAGCGGGCCGGTATGATTGGCAACGACCAGGAGGGCGGCAACGAATTTGAGCCAATCGAGTCCGCCGTAATTCGGTTTAGACATGAGCTCGACTATCTTTATCCAGAAATGCGGTAACAATGAACCCATCCCTGTTATTTCCAGATAAGTGGAATCGATCGCATTCTACAAGGGGAATGGTCGTAGAAGTCCCCGCATTCGCTTCTACATAGTAAATTTCTACGAATGACCGCTTATCCTCGAATACAAGATGATCATATTCGTAGGGGTAGCTTTTAAGCCGATCGATATATTCTTCCAGGCACCAATCGTTCTGCTCCAAGATCTCAGCGTGTGGATAGCCGAGATAACGGAAATGCCACGGCTCGCAAGAAATTTGAGTGAAGGATTCCTTTCCTTCCTTATAGCGTTGAATGAACCCATACCGGGCGGCAAGCTGCTTAAATGTCTTATAGACGCCGCTGTCGGGGAATGCCGGTGCAATGAAATCCACGTCCTTGTTCAGCTTGCCAACGTCGATGGCCAGCCCTGTCTGATGCTCGCTCCGATCGGGCAATGCGACATAGCGTGCGGTGTATTCGGCGCCATTATCGGCTAATGAGGATTCATAAATCTCCTCCTGCTCTAATTTGGTCCGATAACCGCTGACGGCGATAATATCGTTTATCCCGTGACAAGCCTCAAGCAAATCCGCCAAATGCCGTAAACAGGTCCGTTCCAACAGCATACCAACCCTCAGGGTATGGATAGCCGGAATCAAGCTAAGCGGTATTAAACTGCCTGAAGCAATTGTCTGTTGAATGGGATTATCAAAATTAATCAAAACCAGATGTCCTTGGTGGATCTCGGAATTAGCCAATTGAACGGTGGTATACGTCAAATGACGGCCTGTTTGATTTCGTTCAGTCTGATTTGGTTGTCCCATCTCGCGTGAACCTCCTCGGTATTGGTATATGTTCTTGTAACTCTGACGCCAAGCGAGGTGGATATTTCCTGCGCCACGTTTCCGATATGGGTGGCAAGCTCCGCAAACGTAATGCGCTGCTCGCCCTGAAAGCCGATCAAGGTGACCAGAGTGCCCTCCGCACACGGTCCCGGAAGCTTGATCATCAGCTGGTCCATGCAGATTTTGCCGACAATAGGGGTGCGCTGACCTTCGATCAGCACATCAGTGCCTTGCATTCGTTGCGACCAGCCATCTGCATAGCCAATCGGCACCGTTCCGATCCATTCGTCCTCCTCGGCCCGGTAGGAATTGTTGTAGCCGAGATATTCTCCTTTAGCAAGCTTCTTCACCTGAATGAGACGACTATGGAGACTTAATGCCGGCTCTAGCTTTACCGAACAAGCAAGCATCGAAGGATAGAAGCCATACATCGCCGCTCCGATCCGAACCATATCCATCGCCAGATGAGGAAACCTCAGCGCTGCGGCGCTGCCCGCGCAATGATAATGCCGGATCGTCAAGCCGGACGAGCGTCCCCATTCCTTCATCTCGATGAAACGCGCGGTCTGCCGCTCCAGAAAGGCGGTGTCTGCTTGCCCTGCTGTCGCGAAATGCGTGTAGAAGCCGTCCACCTCGACATCCTCCGCGCTCAGCCACGGAACGAGCGCGTCCCATTCATTTTTCGCCCGGATGCCGATCCGTCCGAGTCCCGTATCCATTTTCACGTGAACCCGAAGCTTTCCCGCCGAGGCGTAAGGCTTAAAGACACGAATCTCGGAAAACCATTTGGCGCTTGTGACGGTTAAGGTCAAGTCGAGCTTCAGCGCCAATTGCACCAGCTCCGGCCGAATAGGTGTCAATAAAAGAATGGGCAGTTTCATGCCGGCATCACGCAGCCGGAGCGCTTCCTCCAGATAGGCGACCGCCAAATAATCCGCCCCCGCCTGTTCTGCCGCCGTGGCTGACTCGATATCCCCGTGCCCATAGCCGTTCGCCTTCACAACGGCCATCAGCTTAACCGAATTCGGCAGCGACTTGCGGATGTTCAGCATATTCTCGCAAATGCGGCTCAAACTAATTTCGGCCCACGTGTCACTTAACATGCCGTTCACCTCGCTCATCTTGTGTATTGAATCGTTTGCTTGTCTGTGTGACGGGCAATTGCGTGCCCGATTAATTTTTCGATTAGCTCGGAATAGGACGTTCCGTCGGTACGCTCCCACATGACCGGATACATGCTGAAATTCGTAAATCCGGGAAGCGCGTTGATTTCGTTCAGGAACAAATCGCCTTCTCCGTCGAGGAAGAAGTCGACGCGGGCGAGGCCCTCGCAGCCGTGGACTTGATAGGCCCGGATCGCCAGCTCGCGGATTCGCTGAGTCAAGCCGTCCGCCAGCTTGGCGGGAATCGACATCGTAAGCCGCTTGTCCATGTACTTGGATTCGTAATTGAAGAACGCATGGTCATGGATAAATTCGCCGGGCAACGAAGCTAGAGGCCTTTCGTTGCCGAGGACGGCCACTTGAATTTCCCTGCCGTCCACCTCGCGTTCGAACACGAGCTTCTTATCGTAGGAGAACGCCTCTTGGACTCCGGCCCGCAGCTCTCCGCGGTTTGTGCATCTGCTGATGCCGATGCTTGAACCGAGAGAGGCTGGCTTCACGTAGCATGGATAGCCGATGCTCTCCTCGACGTCGCGCAGGATCGCCAGTCCATCCGTTCTCCACTCCTCGAATCGGCACACCCGATATTCCGTCTGGTGAATGCCGGCTTGGGCTAAGACCTGCTTCGACATCGCCTTGTCCAAGGTAAGCGCGGACGACAGCACGCCGTTCCCGACGTACGGAACGTTCAGCAGTTCCAGCAGGCCTTGCACCGTGCCGTCCTCCCCATTAGAGCCGTGCAATAGCGGCAAAACGACTTTTGGACCGGGCAAGGCCATCACGCCCGTCAGGATTTCTCCGAGCGATTGTGCCGGGTCGCGGTACGCGGGACGAGCGATCAGCCGTTCGACCGTCAAGCCCTCCTTGGAAAGAATGCCGGTCGTGCACCATAAGCCGTCACGCGTAATGTAAACGGGATAAACCTCGTAGCGGCTTTCGTTGATGGATAGAAGGACCGTAACCGCCGTTTTCAAAGACACCTCGTGTTCGGCGGATTTGCCGCCGTATAGAACGTATAGCTTTGTTTTCATATAGTAATACCTCCAGGATTGAGTAAATCTTCGAGCGGTATTTTTGTTAGATTTTCTACCTCTAGAATAGTCATGCATGCTCCCCCTTATAAAACTTCACAAACAAAAACACCCTTGCTCCAGTACCAATATCGTACTTAAAACAAGGGTGTAATTTATCCGCGGCAGTTCACGGACTTGTGATTTTTTTATACGGAATTTCTTACGATTTTCTCACGAAAGGGGGAGTTCCACAGCAAAGGATATGGTGTCGTCATGGCTTGATGCAAAAATGCGGCCTTGGTGCCGATCTACGATTTCTTTCGCAATGGCAAGTCCGAGTCCCGACCCGCCTGTGCGTGAGGAGCGGGAAGCATCCAGTCGATAAAATTGCTCAAAAATACGATTGAGTTTTTCGTCCGAAATCGTATGACTGCGGTTCATAAAATTTAAGGTAACCGCAGTACCCGAAACAGAGGCCGTAATTTGTATCTCACTGTTTTCAAAGCTGTAATGAATGGCGTTACAAATCAAATTATCAAACACCCTATGGATTTGATCCGCATCGCATCGGAGCTCGAGATCCGCGGGCATGTCTAAACGGCATGTAAGAGTTTTCTCTACGAGCATCGGCTGAAATTCAAACACCAGTTGTTCCATCATACGTGCCAGATTAGCTCTGCTGTACTCCAGAGTAATAGTAGATAAATTGAACCGGGTGATTTCAAAAAACTCATTAATTAAATCATCTAGCCTTTCCGAATTTTTTAGCGCTACACCAATATATCGGTCATGCATCTCCTGCGAAATCTGTTTTTCGTCCCTAAGCAGCGTCAAGTATCCAATAATAGAGGAAATCGGTGTCTTTAAATCATGCGCAAGATAAACGACTAAATCATTTTTTCGCTGTTCTGCTTCACGGGCAGCGAATTCTTTGTCTTTTATTTTAGTTCTGACTTGATTGAATCGATCCTGCGTTTCTCGCAGGATTGAAGGGAGTTCCACTGGTCTCTGTTCTTCTTCACCGATGATTTCAATTGCTCCAGCCACTAATGCCAAGTAGGATATGAGCTGAATGCATTGCACGCAAAGAATGATAAGTATGCTTAGGGCAAAGCAAGCGGCTGCAAGGTAGATGAAGCGGGCTTCAATCCAATGGTATACGCCTCCGGTAGGATTGTCACCCCATATGAAGACCATAACAGCAGCGCCAATAATAGCAAAACTTACTACAGATAAAATAAAAAAGCGTGATAGCATCTGCTCCAGCAGACGTATTTTAAATTTTTTTTCATTCAATTTTATATCCAACTCCCCAGACTGTTTTTATGAATTTCGGCTTTCGCGCCGGTTCATACAGCTTTTCGCGGAGTCTTCCAATATGCGCCATAATCGTGTTGTTGTTATTTAAGAACTTATCTCTCCATACCGCTTCGAATAGTTCTTCCGATGAAACCACATCCCCTTGGCGCTCACACAAATACCAAAGAATTGAAAACTCGATCGGGGTCAGGGTCAGCTCTTCGCCGTATAAGGTGCATTTATGCGTTGCTTTATTGATGACAAGTCCTCTGACATCATATTCTACGGTTTCTTTTTTCTCTGTGTTGATTTGATTCTGTCCGTTATAGCTCAAATATCTGCGAAGCTGCGTTTTGACTCTTGCCATAACCTCTATTGGATTGAAGGGTTTGGTGATATAGTCGTCAGCACCGATGGTGAGACCTGTTATTTTATCGATATCTTCAATCTTGGCCGTAAGCATGATGATGGGATAGAAATACTTTTCCCGGATTTTACTGCAAAGCTTAAACCCTTCTATATCAGGCAACATAACATCTAATATCGCCAAATCCAGTTCCGTCCGTTCAATACATTGTAATGCCTCGGTTCCGTTATAAAACTTATAGACGGTATATCCGTCATTTTTTAAATAAACTTCCAACAGATCGGCAATATCTTTTTCATCATCTACAATTAGAATTTTTGCGCTCACAATAATTCACGATATCCTTTCTTGGAAAGTCGAAATTAGGGAATTCCCCCCATGGGTTAGTAATGAATAACGAGCCATTCATTTTTAAGCTTGATTGCACATTACGATAATGTCAAGCCGCGAGGAGCCTATTATGGTTGGTAAGTTGATTAAGGCTGACAACAACAACTCAACAGTTCTACATTTTTAAAAAAAATCCTTTTTCATTATTATTTTTTGGTGGAAACTGGCGCCAGCTTGTATTTGTAACGATCTCCTGTTCTAAGCAAGCGCAACACGCTGTGGAGTCGTTAATCTAATGCTCCAAAATGCAAAAAGACCAGTAGCTTCTCGCTACCGGCCTTCCAGGGATTTATCCTAATTGTGCAATAACGGCTTGGGTTACAACCAACGTAGACTGAGGATTCTGGCCGGTAATCAAGTTGCCGTCCACCTCATAATGAATCGTCCAATTCGGTGCTGCCACAGAGATGGCGCCCAGATCACGAAGCTTGCTTTCCAATAAAAATGGGAGATGTCGATCTAGCGTTGTCTCTGCTTCTTCCCTGTCCGTAAAAGCGCTGATCCGTTTGCCTGCAACTAGTGGATTCCCGTTTGATAATCTAGCGCCTACGAGTCCCGCAGGTCCATGGCATACCGCGGCAACGATCTTGCCGGCCTCATAGAATTCCCGCAGCAATGCCTGAAGCTTGCGATTGTCCGGAAGATCATACATCGTTCCATGGCCGCCCGGCAAGAAAATCGCAGCAAACTCATCCGCGCCTACTTCATCCAATTTCAAGGTAATCTCCAAATGCTTCTGAGTGTCCAATAGGCGCTGCGGAGTGGTCGAATCTACGCTTCCGGGGTCGATGGGTCCGCTGCCCCCGAGAGGGCTTGCCACCGTCACATCGTATCCATTCTCGACAAACTCCAGATACGCCTCCGCAAATTCCGTCAACCATATCCCTGTCCGTCTGCCTTCATAAATCTCAGCGTGATTAGTGACAACGATCAACACTTTCTTTGCCATTATTTTCAGCTCCTGTATCAAGTAAATTCGTTATAAGGTCAGTATAAGTCCAGTGTATCTATAAAACAAATTATGAAATAATAACTGATTCATAAATAAATTTATAAGTGATTCAAAAAATGATCAACCGGAACGTGATCCGTTGATCTCTATCTTTCTTCGCGAATGATCTTAATGATTTCATTGATCTCAGGCAGATGCTTGTGCTTCATTTGATAGGCAATAAATAATTCATTGGTGATTCTCAGGTGCTCGTATATGATTTTCGAGCGTCCATTCCCTTGGCCCAAGAGGTAGGTAGGCACTAAGCTAATGCCTGATCCGTTCTCGATCGCTTTGAGAATCATATGTAGATTAGGGATGACATGAACCGGTTTAATCAAGGGACGATTCCGGAAATGTTCTCTCCACAAGCGTCTGATAATCGGCAATTCCAGCCCGTAACTGATCCAGTTCTGCGAAGAAAGCCAATCCTCGATGGACGGAAGGTGATCCGTATCGGGAGTTTCCAGATGTTCAGGGGCAACAATCACGAATTCCTCGTCATATAATTTGATATACTCAATTCCTGGAGATACAAACTTCTTCGATGTCACGATGAGATCGGTTTGTTCTTCCTTAAGCATCTCTATGAGTTGGCTCGCCGTTCCAAAATAATGAATGGTATGCATACTGTACTTATTTAAGTTCTGAAGGATTTTCTCGCTAAAAAATTCATGCGCGGTTCCCATTCGAATGACGTTAAAAGTAGGGAGAGACGCTGCTTTCAAATTCATGGTTGTCTCCTCCAGATGCTCAATAAGAGGAGCAATCTGTGAGTATAGCTCTTTGCCTCTTTCGGTCGGGGATAATTTCCTTGACGTCCTTGCAAACAACGACTCTCCAACCTCGGCTTCCAAGGCTGACAAGTGCTGACTCATGGCCGGCTGCGTCATTATCCTCGTTTTGGCTGCTTCCGATAAAGAATTATGCTTATAGATGGCAATAAAACTCCGATACCATTCAAAGTCGACCATAGTTGAGCATTCACTCCTTTTCCTAATCTCTGTATCTTAACGCCAGTCTCCTCTTTCGGGCCTTTAAAATTCGCAGATAGAGTGAAACCAACATTACAATCCTTATTGTTTCTTAATGACTGTATCTTAAGCAAGAAGCAGCCCGGTGAACCGTATCATAAATGATATTTGTGATAGTAATTGGAAGTTGAAGATGACTTGGATTTCGGCTTCAGCCTCGCAGAACTAGGGCATCCAGTAGGGCCCCATTTTATTTGTATGGGAAATGATTTGGAATTCTATGGACAGGGAAATGGATTTCTAGGATGAACCAACCGTCCTTCAGCCTCGCATCCATCTTCCCATTCATCTTTTCGATCAGCTTCTTGGATAGATAAAGGCCTAACCCGCTGGATTCGGTATTCGTTCTGCTTGTAACCTCTGTATAGAAACGCTCGAATACTTTTTCGATGGCCACTTTACTATCCGGCTTGATATCATTTTTGACGCTGAATAGCAGATCGTTTTCTCTCATCTCGTAATGGATGACCGCTTTGCTTTTGGCATAACGAAGCATATTTTGAACTATGTTTTGAATGACGCGGACCAGCAATAAGGGGTCGGCAATGATCGGAGTGTCCATGGATCGCTTGGGGAACTGGAGTTCGATCTTCTTTTCCTCGAATTGCTCATAAGAGGACAAAAAGGTTTCCTCAACCAATTTGGAGAGAGTGATTGAGGACAATACGATCTCTTTTTGATTCGTTTCAATGCGGGCCAGGTCGTAGAAGCGGTCGGTCATTTCCATTAGACGCTGGACAGAGTGTTCAATAATGGTAAGATACTGCGACTTCTTCGTTTCATCTGTGACCGCATGGAGAAGTTGAACATAGCCGTGGATGGACGTGAGCGGTGTCCGCAAATCGTGGGATAGACCGGCGATGGTTAACTTCACGTTTTCCTCCATTTGTTTGGCCTGACGGTTTTTTTGTTCGAATGCTTCGATTATTTGGTTCCATTCATCGACTAGATCCATTAATGTCTTCTCGCGGAAATCGACAAACAACTTACTGCCATAACCGGCGCTAGTCGGAATCTCTTTGGCCCTATGCTTTAGTTTGCGCAGCTCTCGCTTCAAGAAGAATAGATAAAGAAAAAGCGTGAATGCCAGGAAAACGAAAACCCATCCCCACATCGCATTCACGCCCCTTCGTTAATCAAATTTAAAGCCTATGCCCCATACCGTTTTAATATAGTTTTCTTCGTCGGTGTTCAGCTTATTTCGTAAATTGCTGATATGCATGTTGATGGTTTTGTCGCCGTCCCCAAAAGGATCGTTCCAGACGCTTTCATAAATATTGGCGCGGCTGAACACCTTCCGCGGATGGTCTAGAAACAGTAGCAAGATTGCGTATTCGCGTCCAGTCAGATGGACAGGGTGGTCATTGACGATCACTTCGCGCGTGTCGGTATTCACGCGAATATTCTTGTAATGAATTTCTTTCTGCTTGCTGACCGAAGCGTTTGTTGCATGACGCAATTGAATGCGAATTCGCGCGAGCAGCTCCTTCACATCGAACGGCTTAGTCATGTAATCATTGGCTCCGTTTGTCAACAGCTCTAATTTCGAAGGTTGATCGTTTCTGGCCGAGATCACAATGACAGGAATAGAGGAGTGAGGCCGAATGTCCCGAAGGAATTGTTCCCCACCCATCCCCGGCAACATCAAATCCAAGAGAACGAGATCAACCTTATTTTGTTCGAATAACAACTTCCCTTCGGTCCCGGAGTATGCGCTTAAAATTTGATAGCCCTACAACTCCAATGCTTCCTTCATGAGCGAATGAATGGAACTATCGTCTTCAATGATCATTATCGCTGCCATATCGATCGACCTACTTTATGTCTGTTCGCGTAAACAGAAGGATTCCTATAATAGATGATAACACGATGGTGATGCAACTGACTAACAGCATCTCGGGATATCTGGCGATATCCGTCGGATTCGCGAAGTCCGAATAGAACAGGAAGACTTCCGACATCCAGTAAGTGACTTGTTTAAAATGTTCGGTTTGTAGAAAAACGGGAGCGCCGAAGCCTGTTCCAATGGTATAAAGAAAACTCCAGATCAGTGAGACGCCGCTGTTTTTGGTTAGAAAACTCAGCATCACATAAATCGATACGTTAGCCAAGATAAGAACGTACAGAGTGATAAACGCTTTAATCGCATAGCTGAAGTAATTGGGAATCTCGGCAAATTCGCCAAAGCCAAACGCCAATGAAAAGCTTATTATCCCGAGCGCGGTCAGGACTATGACGCCAACAAGCGACAGCAGCGCAGCAACTACAAGCTTGGACAAATAATAATGCGTTCGGCTGCGGCCTAATGACAACGCATTACGAATCGTTCCATTATGAAATTCTTCCCCGATAAAGAAGCTGATAAAAGCGCTAATCACGAGTAAAATAGTCAGCCCGTTTTTCTCCATCATGAGAATGCCCGTCGCTCCATTAATGACGGTATCAATGGGCTGGGCGAGCTCGTCTCCATAATGCACGGCCATTTGACTATTTGCCGCTTGGAAAATCGGGAGCAAGAAATAAACGGCCAGGACAATCCAAAGTTTTTTGCTGCGAAGTAACTTAATTTTTTCGGCTGTTAGAAGATTAAGCATGACTGGCTCCTCCTGTTAACTGCAAGAAATAATCTTCGAGTTTTTGTCTGGATGTTCCAATCCGCAGAACGTTCACGTTAGCTAAGACCAATGAACGGTTGATTGCCGCAACGTCGTTTAAGCGCTCGTAGATGTTAATCTCGGTACTGGTGATGACTTCATAATTCCGTATCCCTAACTCATGGAGGATGACGACTGCTGCCTGAACCTCGGTTGTTTCTAATTCAATATATTGGCGGGATTCGCTTGCCAACTTCTCCCGAGAAAACTCGCTGATCAATTTCCCGTCATGCAAAATACCGTAATGCGTAGCGACCTGTGAAAGCTCATCAAGCAAATGGCTTGAAAGCAAGACGGTGATTCCGCGTTCCATCACCAATCGTTGAATGATCTCACGCATTTCAACAATGCCTGAAGGATCAAGGCCGTTAGTGGGTTCGTCCAGGATTAAGAACTCCGGATTTGTAATAAGGGCGGAGGCAATCGCCAAGCGTTGGCGCATGCCTAAGGAGAAATTCTTCGCTTTCTTCTTGCCAGTATGCTCGAGATTCATTAAGCGAAGCAAATCGTCAATCTCTCGATCTCCGACGCCGCCGTTCGCCGCTTGTACTCGCAAATTCTCGCGAGCCGTCAACTCCGGATATAGGGCCGGCGTTTCAATGGATTGTCCCATTTTTCTCCGTGCACGCTGTAAGCCCTTCAGGCCTGTTTCCCCGAACAGCTCGATGTTGCCTTCGTCAATCGTAATTAAACCCATGACAGTTCGCATAAAGGTCGATTTACCGGCACCATTTTCCCCGATCAAGCCGTAAATCATGCCTCGTTTAATTTCGATGGACACTTTATGGTGCGCTTTGTGTTTGCCGTATATTTTTGAAATGCTGGTTGCTTTCAGAATCGTTTCCGACATTGCCAATCATCCTTTCATTGTGTTTGTGTATGAATATAGGGTAACCGGCCGTTATAAATAATCAGACTAGAAAAGTATAAAAAAAGCATAAAGATAGGGACTGATCTAATGTGCCATAGCGCCAAGGCGAATCACAGAGAAGGCTTGATCATGATTAGGGAGGGAATGGATAAGAAAACCCAGCAAACATAATATCTCATTGCGAAGGGCACCCACTTGGGTGCCCTTTCATTTTTTCATCATGGAAGTTATTACAGCAAGAATTGAAAAGTAAAAGTGACTTTAATTTGTTACGTTGTTATAAGAACTTGGTTATCATCCAATAAGGTCTAGGAATGGAGGAATTCACATGAACAACAAGCACAATAATACGAAAGGTAAATGGAAAATAACGGCGGCAGGTCTCATTCGGTGCGCTGGCTTGCTTGCAGTTATGGCGGGGATTCTATATATTGTCATTCAGTTGATTCACCCCCCGGATGAACGATCTTCTGTCAATTTAGACATATGGCTAATTGTTGCATGCTTAACCATCACAATGTCCCTTGCTAGTTTAATTGGAGTTGCAGGGATTTACGCTAGGCAAGTGGAGGAGGTTGGATATCTTGGTTTGGTCGGATTTCTATTGTTTGGTCTGTTCTGGTTAATTTCTATGACCTTTAGCTTCATCGAAGCTTTTGTATTGCCATTACTCACTAACGATGCTCCAAGGTTTGTTGAGGGTCTCGCAGGGATTTTCGGCGGGACTGAAAGTGAAGCTGATCTTGGGATATTTCCGGCATTAGCACCGTTAGCGGGGGGGGCGTACATTCTTGGCGGCCTCTTGCTTGGCATCGCGACATTTCGTGCGAGAGTCCTGTCGCGCCCGGGGGCTATTTTGCTTGCCGCAGCTGCTGTAATGACTGTCGCTGGTTCAATAATCCCCCACCCGTACGATCGGATATTGGCCGTACCGATGGGATTAGCTTTCATTTGGTTGGGGCATGCACTATGGTCGGAACGCGAGAGAAGCATTGTTAAGTAATGATTAGCCTTCTGAATCGACAGGTAGCTTCTTGATGGGTGCATAGATGTGATAGGCGGATTCAAGATTGTGAATATCATCAAAAGCTTGAATAAACTCGATATGTGAGTCTTCAGCTTCTTGCTTGGATATTTTCAAGAATCTTGCATAATCCGTAATTAGAACATCTCCTATATCCAGAAGGTCACCGTAATACTTGAATTTGGCACAAAAAAGCTGGGGTATGTCAACATTGAAATAAAAAGGTTTTTCGATCTGAATATCATGCGGAATGCCGAATAGTACTTTGAAGCGGGTTGAATTTACTTCACAATTTGAAAAAATGACATAACATGAGCCAGTTACCTTGTGATCGATGTTGTCCAGCAACATTTGGGAAAGAGATCGGATCTTTTTCTTGTAATCATCCGTTGCCAGATCGACTTCCAAAGCGATGCCACTCAATCTGGTGGGCTCGAACTCTGATATGGTGAAATCGGCGACAATATCGCCATTGATGTTTTTAATGGGCCGTCTTACCACGGACGGTATTGGTGTTTGAGGTATGCTCATATTTTTTGCTCTTAATGTGCTTGGAGCGATACCGAATTGACGTTTGAAAGCTCGTGTGAATGATGAGGGCGCCCCAAAGTTTAGCTGATAGGCGATATCTGTTAGTGAGAAGTCGCCGGATTGGATGAATTGAAGCGATGCGTTCAATCTTCTGGATAAGATGTAATGGTTTAATGAAGATCCCATTATGGCAGTGAAAAGTCGATGAAAATAAAATTTGGACAGATTGAAGGCTTTGGCAACAGATTCCACGGATAAAGATTGGTGTAGATTTTTTTCTATGTATTGCAGAGCATTTTCAATGACTTCATGTTGTTCCATAGTTAGTATCTCCTTTCATCAAGTATAAACATTGTAATCAGTATAGCATTAGAGATTGTTCCTATTAAGTGCAATGGCATTTAAATTTCGCTTTTACAATGATATGCGAGTCTTATCACAAGTAAGGACAAGTTTTCTAGGAAATACTTATAGGAGGCTTGCCAAGGCGCCTTTGCTGGCATGGACTTGGGGAGGACCGCGCTGCTCGGCGGGAAAGTCGGTGCAAATAGGCTGCTGCGTGTTTTGGGTCACGGAACGATTGAGTTACCTATTGGGATTCTTGCTGGCAGAAAAGCAAATGCCCCTCCGCTATTTTGGTGGAAGGGCACTTTTTTTGTTCTTTCCGCCAGTCCAGTAATCGATATGTCTGAGATTGAATTTGAGCCGACTTTAGGCTGACAGGAAGTTGTGTAATTATAATCATTTTTTACCATGCTCGTTCATATCAAATGTTGTACTGTTAGGTTATGAAAGGGAGGAGTTAACGGAGAGAAAATAGTTAAAATAAAAAACAAGGGCTATCCAGCGGATGGCTGATTATAAGAAGGGGAGTATCTATGCAAATAGAATCGCTTATTTATAGCGATAGGTTGTGGCAAGCCGTTGCTGAGTATGCGCAGAATTGTTCATGGAAAGCAGGAGCCACTTTAGCGAAACAAATGAAAGAATGCCAATTTTCAGATTGGGAAAGAGTATTTGCAGCACTTGATGGTGATCACATTGCTGGTTTTTGCACTTTAGCAAAAACCGACTGCATACCTGATATTTCCTATACACCTTATATTGGGTTCGTGTTTGTGGGAGAGCAGTACAGAGGCAACCGAATAAGCGAAAAATTGATATTATCTGCCTTGGCATACGCGAAGGAACTGGGTTTTGATACAGTATACCTTGTCAGCGACCATGTTAATTTGTACGAAAAATATGGTTTCGTAAAGATAGATGAGAAAGAAGCACCTTGGGGAGCAATGGAGACTATTTTTATGCATCTGACGTAACATACTGCCATAGCAAAGGGCCATCCAGCAAAGAATGGCCTTAAAAAACTTGCCGTCAATAGACCGCCACGGTCGGGGATTTGACCGAAGCCTTACTCCTTCATGATCGATAGTCCGGCAGCATACCAGTAGTAACTACAATATATAACAAAAATAAACAGTTTCGCCCTAACTACTCCACTTCAATCGCCTTTACTGTTTCGCCCTCAATTAATACGGGCTGGTAGTAGGTGTTGGTGGGCAAGTCTTTTTTGCCTTGTAGATTCTTAATGACCCAGTCCGCTGCGTCGCGTCCCATTTGCTCTTGGGGGTGCGTCAGCGTCGTTAGCTGGATATTCGCGTTCTTGGCAATATAGGAATTATCCTGGCCAATAATGGATAGCTCGTCCGGAATGGAAATCCCCAGCTTTCTGCAGACATGTACGACTTCTAGGCCTACCTCGTCGTTGTAGCACACAAGCGCTGTCAGTTCATCCCGATTGTCGTTCAGATACACTTCCAAGTTAGCGGACAGGTCCGGCTTCGTCTCTGTATCAAAAGAAAGCACATGCTCATGCTGGAACCGCAATTTGGCTTCCCCAAGAGCCTTGATAAATCCCTTCATTCTAAACTTCCCTTGTAAATCATCCATTTTCGCGATGATGCCGATCTGGGTATGTCCATTGGCAATTAGCTCCCGGGTTGCGAGATAGCTGGACTGCACGTCATCCAGACAGAAGAATGGAACCTCCAACTCTTCATAATAGGCATTAATCATTGTGAAAGGAATCTCCTGCTCCTTAAAAGACAGGTAGTAGGCGATATTGGGGTTGTATACATTGCTTCTGGTAGGCTCTATAATCAGTCCATCCACGCCGTAGGACAGCATCATTTCCAGTGCCTTTTTTTCCTGGGAGATATTATTATTTGTACTGGCTAACAGCAAGGAATAGTTATCTTCATTTAATCGGCTTTCAATGCCGCGGATAATGGAGGGAAAGATGTAATCGGATATATAAGTCGTAATGACACCGATCGTTTTATTCGTGGCCTTCGCACCCGTTCTGGACCGGTATTGGCTGCTGACGTACGTACCGGAACCCCTCTCGCTTCGCAGGAACCCCTCGTTTGATAATTCCAGAATGGCTTTTCGAACCGTCTGCCTGCTAACGTTGTAGCTCTCCTGCATAGCGAGCTCCGAAGGGATTTTCTCGCCTGCTTTGTACGTTCCAGAGAGGATATAGCTTTTGATATCTTCAATAATGAGCTGGTACTTTGGCTTCATACAATCCACTTCTTTCACTGTTGTCAAGCGTAAACGGTTGCACCGTCCTTAGGAGGAGCAACATACGTTTCGCGGGTGAAATATAAGCATTGTCTAGAGTAAACTTATACTTTCTTATATGTTCGAAAAAGTTGTACGTACACATTCTAGCATGAATTGGTTGAAATGCAAATCTATTGCCATCATTTACGCTTACAACAATACAAGTTCCATGCTAATCCTTAGGAAAATACCACAATTAGACGTAATAAGATTGGCACATTACTTATGTTAGTATAACTATTAGACTATATTGACAAATGTACGTACAGAAAATATACTAAGGCTGTCAGTAAGCGCCTTCTTTCGGTCGAAATCTTCCGGTTGTCTCATCAAGTGACCGATTCGAACGGAAGCAGCAGAGAGGGGATATATGTGATCATGAATCATGTAGACTTGAAAGAAGCGATAATCAAGGGAGAAACTTCGCTGGGTATCGAATTTGGATCTACGCGGATCAAAGCGGTGCTGATCGACCGTCGTTTCGAGACCATCGCATCAGGAAGCTTTGAGTGGGAGAATCTGTTGAAAGACGGATATTGGACATACAATCAGGAGGATATTATAACAGGCCTCCAGACCGCTTACCGTGAAATGAAGCAGGAAGTAGAACAGAATTATGGAGTCACCCTCAAGGCCGTCGGTTCGATCGGATTCTCCGCTATGATGCACGGCTATATGGCATTCGACAGTAAGGGTGAGCTGCTAGTTCCATTTCGGACTTGGCGCAATGCAACGACCGGCGCCGCAGCAAGGGAACTAACGGACTTGCTCCAATTCAATATCCCTGAGCGCTGGAGTATCGCCCATTTGTACCAAGCAATAGTAAACCAAGAGGAGCATGTGCCTCGCATTGATTATGTAACGACATTGGCCGGATATATCCACTGGCTATTGACCGGCAATAAAGTGATTGGGATCGGAGATGCTTCCGGCATCTTCCCTATAGATGAGTCAACACATAATTACCATCCAACGATGGTTAAGCAATTCGATGAATTAATCGCAGCCCAAGGCTATCCGTGGAAGCTTGAGGATCTTCTTCCTAAAGTATATCTCTCCGGCGAGCAAGCTGGCGAGCTAACGGCGGCGGGAGCGGCCATTCTGGACCCGGCTGGGGATCTGCAGTCCGGCATTCCGCTATGTCCACCGGAAGGCGATGCCGGCACAGGCATGGTTGCGACGAATAGTGTCAGGAAGCGTACGGGGAACATCTCCGTGGGCACATCCGTATTTGCAATGATTGTATTGGAGAAAGAATTATCTAAGGTTTATCCGGAGATTGATATGGTCACAACGCCGAACGGCAGTCCGGTCGGCATGGTGCATGCCAACAACTGCTCCAGTGATCTCAACGCCTGGATGGGATTGTTCCGCGAATTCTCCGAAGCGATGGGCTTCAATGTGGATTCCGGCAAACTATTCAGCGTGCTGTTGAATAAGGCATTGGAAGCTGACCCAGATGGCGGCGGTTTGCTTAGCTACGGTTATCTCTCGGGTGAGAATATTACGGGAATCGACAAAGGCCGGCCGTTGTTTGTCCGCTCGCCTGAAAGCAACTTCAATCTGGCTAATTTCATGCGAACGCACTTATTCACTGCTTTTGGAGCATTGAAGCTCGGCATGGACATTTTGACTGAGAACGAGCAGGTGGCCATCGACAGTATCTTGGCTCACGGCGGTCTCTTCAAGACTCCTGTCGTTGGGCAAAAAGCTCTAGCCGCTGCGCTGAACGTACCGATCTCGGTTATGTCGACGGCTGGCGAAGGCGGGGCATGGGGCATGGCGCTTCTGGCTTCTTATATGACGGGCAAGGATCAAGGACAGAGCCTGGAGGACTTCCTCGAGCAGAAGGTGTTCAAAGATGCCGAAGGACAGGAGATTGCTCCAGAGAGTGCGGATGTCGCAGGGTTCCAAGTATTCATCAAACGATACCAAGCAGGGCTCGCCATCGAACAAGCTGCAGTAGATCATCTGCTAGAGAACGGGAGGGACTAACGTTGTTAGAGCAATTGAAAGAAGAGGTATATCAAGCGAATCTGGATTTGCCGAAGCACGGACTTGTGAAATTCACTTGGGGCAATGCGAGCGCAGTCGATCGGGAAAGCGGCCTGTTCGTCATTAAACCGAGCGGAGTCAGCTATGAGAAGATGAAACCCAGTGACATGGTCGTTGTGGATCTCGACGGTAAGGTGGTAGAGGGAGAGATGAGACCTTCTTCCGATACTGCGACTCACGCTGTGTTGTACAAACATTATCCGCAAATCGGCGGCATCGTGCATACCCACTCGACATGGGCAACCATCTGGGCGCAAGCGGGACTCGATGTACCCGTCATGGGAACGACGCATGCGGACACCTTCTATGGCGCCGTGCCTTGCGCACGCTTCTTGAACCAAGAAGAAGTTGACCGGGGATACGAAGCGGAGACGGGCCACGTGATTATCGAGACGTTCGAGAAGCGCGGATTGGATGTCATGGCGATCCCGGCCGTCCTGCTCCAAGGACATGCACCTTTCACTTGGGGGAAAGACGTGAAGTCGGCTGTCGTGAACAGCGTCGTGCTGGAGGAAGTGTGCAAGATGAATCTGTACGCACGGCAATTGAACCATTTTGCCAAAGAGCTGCCTCAAGGCATTCTGGATAAGCACTACCTTCGGAAGCACGGGAAAGATGCCTACTACGGGCAGAAATAATAGCCATTACGCCATTATAAAATAGTGAAAAGAGGATGATTAAGATGACAACAACAGCAGCTAAACAGTTCTGGTTCGTCGTAGGTTCGCAGCATCTGTATGGGGAAGAAGCGCTCGCTGAGGTAAAAGCTCATGCGCAGACGATGACTGATGCCTTGAATAATAGCGGTGTGCTCCCTTACCCGCTTGTCTTGCAGGACCTGGCAGTAACCGCGGATAAAATTACAAGCATTATGAAAGAGGTCAACTATCGCGACGAAGTGGCGGGTGTCATTACCTGGATGCATACGTTCTCGCCTGCGAAAATGTGGATTCGCGGTACGAAATTGCTGCAGAAGCCTCTGCTTCACTTGGCAACCCAGTTCAATGAGAGCATTCCTTGGGCAACGATCGACATGGACTTCATGAACCTGAACCAGGCCGCTCACGGCGACCGCGAATACGGCTTCATCAATGCCCGTCTGAAGAAACAAAACAAAATCGTTGTAGGCTACTGGGAACGTTCGGAAGTGCAGCAGCAAATTGCGGATTGGATGGACGTAGCGGTTGCTTATAACGAAAGCTTCAACATCAAAGTGGCCCGTTTCGGCGACAACATGCGCAACGTTGGCGTAACGGAAGGCGACAAGGTCGAAGCCCAAATTCAATTCGGATGGACCGTGGACTACTACGGCATCGGCGACCTCGTGCAATACGTGAATGCCGTTACGGAGCAGGAAATCGATGACCTGATGGGCCAGTATGCGGAGCTCTACGAATTCGATTACGGCACGAACAGCAAAGAAGCCTGGGAAGCGAGTGTCAGAGTCCAAGCAAGCTATGAAATCGCCCTTAAACGTTTCTTCGACGAGAAAGGCTATAACGCCTTCACGACGAACTTCGAGGATCTGCATGGTATGAAACAGCTTCCTGGTCTTGCTGTCCAACGTCTGATGGCGCAGGGCTACGGCTTCGCCGGCGAGGGCGACTGGAAGACAGCCGCGCTGGATCGCTTGCTGAAGGTAATGAGCCGTAATCAAAACACGGGCTTTATGGAGGATTACACTTACGAAATGGCAGCCGGTCAGGAAGCCATCCTGCAATCCCATATGCTCGAGGTAGATCCATCCTTGGCAAGCAGCAAGCCGAAAGTTGTTGTTTCTCCTCTAGGAATCGGCGATCGCGAAGATCCAGCACGTCTGGTATTCGATGGCAAAGCCGGCGAAGGCGTAGTCGTATCCATGGCGGACTTCGGCACTCATTATAAATTGCTCATCAACGAGGTTTCCGCATTCGAGCCTACGGTTCCGGCTCCTAATCTTCCTGTCGCTCGCGTCCTATGGAGCGTGAAGCCGAACTTCCAGGATGGCGTGAAAGCTTGGATCGAGAATGGCGGCGGCCACCATACGGTCGTTTCCTTGAACCTGACGACAGACCAGATCGTAACCTATGCTAAGCTGGTTAACTTGGAATACGTCGTCATTAAGTAAGCTATAATGAAGGCACAAGAAGGCGGAATCGGGCAATCGCGGGGCCGCCTTCTTGTGCCAAATATACAAACCACTCCTTGTCATTGTATGGTCGCTTTTTTGTACAAACTAAAGAAGACATTACGAAACTAAGGAATTATATGGAATATTTTAATTTGATCTACTACTCCTTCTATCACCTCAATCCTCAAATAGTTATATTCTTGTTCACTTCTAATTTCATAGGCGCAGTTATCAGGGTCTGTTCTCCCGTCCTTCGCTATATTTATACCTGGATATTCATCTTTTAACTCCTTGACCGAACTCCCCACTTCAATCCCTTTTGAAGTTAGGTATCCTTTTTTCGTAGATATAATAGTCATAATCCAAAAATTCTTACCATTATTTTTAGGTGAGAACAATTCCATTTCAAGTCCTGCGTACTTTATTTTTTTTAAAAGCGAACCTGTAAATCCGTCACCTTTAAGTTCCTCAATATTTTCGGAAAGAGGCTTTCCCAGAATTTTTTCTAAGTCAATTTGATTATCCCAGTCGTGGAGTGAAATTGTGGTGTTATTTATCACTAATGAGAACTCATCGATTTCAGACTGACCGTTATTATTCTCAGTTGTCTCCGGTGATTCTGTCGAAATACTTGGAGGAGATTCAGTAACAGCAGAATTAATATTTTCTTCGTTACTAGAACAACTAGTCATTAGAGAAAGTATGATCGCCATAATTATTATTCCAACAAAACTCTTCATTATTCACATCCTTTTCTTCTGATATATTATTTTATTCCTTTTTCCTTTTTAACATTCACACTTTGAAGCCTCAATTAAAAATAGGCTAGCCATATTACATTTGGCTGGCCTATTTTCATTATAGCTTAAGTCTTGATCCCTAGGTGACTCACACAATTCTTCTATTAAAAAAAAATTAAGGCATTACAAAAGTTTTATATTTAATAGATGAGGTGAAACTAGCAGGTGCTTTTGGAGGATGATTGTAATATTGAGGCCATAAACCCCAGTTGTCCGATGTTGCTGACATATCAGCCCTTATCCCTGCCAAATAATAATATACAGTTTGTCCAGAAGTAGCTATACCACTAAAATTATACGTCCATCTACCATTCGAATTATACACGGTCATTTGTTTTGGTGTTGATGACCATGTACCGGTACTACCAATCTTATAGTAAACATTAATTGATGATAAGTTTTCCCATGCTCCATCATCCATTGTATATCCAGTAATATATATTGAACTCCCTACAACTGAGTCCCCTGCCAAATAATCTAGTGACTGTCCACCATTCCAAGTAGCGAGAGATGTATGTCTGTATAAGTTGTACAATTTATAGGTAATGGTACCAGATGAATTTGTTCTACCAAAGTGAAGATGAGGGGGATACGCTTTATGAGCGTCTATTGTACCAACTATTGTTGAACTCGATACTGAGCTACCAACACTCAAAGAACTACTAGGAACAATGTGTAAGAATCTAATGTAAATTCCATCCGGCGTACCGTCATTGTTTGTATCCAAATTAATAATGATATCACCTAATTGGCCAGTAATGACAGTTTGCTTAGAAACCACTTTTCCACTATAGATAGCATATACATTTCTACCAGATGCCATGCTAATATCAGTTCCAACATGTGGACTGGTACCTGATGTTCTTGGCTGATTTGTCTTACTGTTTACGTTAACAAACGCTTCATTACCACTGGCATCACGTGCGGGAGAATAAGAATTAACAATAGCACTTACTCCGTCAACTTCAGAAAATGATTGAGTAAAATCAAATGCAGCAAATGCTGATGACTGAAAAAGCAGGGTACCTATTATAATTAATAATACACTTGATAATTTAGATTTCATAATATGTCTCCTCCTTATTCCAGTTCACTGATATTAACTACATAAGAACTTTGCTCGATTGTTCCCTTTTTTATAACTACAACAAGAAGATTATCCGAATCTAACCATGAGAATCGATCAACAATATATCCATTCTCAGGGGAAATCTTCTTAAATGATGTACTATTATTTAAATCATCCAATACTAAAATATTTGTATCTAACGATTTGGGATCAGGATAGTTCTTTATTGCGATATGAGTACTAGTTGGATCAGCTAGCAACATATCTGCTCTTCCAATCCCATCACTTATTGAATGTGTTTTATTTGTTTTCAAATCAGTAATATTAATATTACCTATCTCTGGAGCAACAATAAATGGATAGACTACAAGTGTCTCAAGAGCAACATTATCCTCGATGAGCTTGTTCGAGCTTCCGTCAAGGTTTATCTCTATTAACTTTGTATTGTCTCGAATGAATACTTGATTATTTTCACCCCAACCAACGAATTCATATCCACCATCATATACAGCTTTTTCAGTATTGTTTTTTGAATCTTTAACCCATAATTGACCATTGCCTGAACCATTCTTGACTGCATTACGGTTACTAAAATAAATCAAATAATCACCATTTGGACTAAAGTAGGGTCTTTCACCCCAAATCAAAGATAGATCTTCGATTCTTTTCTCTTTTAAAGCTGTGTATTCAAAACCTTCGACTTGATCTGATAAGACTTTTGTTATCTTAGAATTCTTTATATCTATTTGATAAAGAGAGTCATTATAACTAATCAGATATTGATCGCTATTTGGTATGGGGCTCAATTGATAGCCCTCATCGTTATCAGGTATTATTATATTTTTGTTTGACTTAGTAACGTATTGAAATTTTAAATTTGCCTGTTTACCATCCAGATTAAACTCGATAGCTTTTTCATTTTTCTTATCATCTAATTCTAAGTTACCACTTTTAAATTGACCTGATTTAGTTTTGAATTCTTTTGTAGATTCACCTGAAACGGGATCGATCGAATCTGATATTTCCTTTTTTGTAATCTGATCCCGTTCTGAATAAACAACCCCATCCCATACCTTTAAAGATCCTGAAAACTTACTTGGATTTGCCCCGAAAGCAGCTCCTGCTACTCCCACAGCGAGCACCAATATCGCTCCTGACACAAGGATAACCTTTTTTTTCAATTTATACCCTCTCCTTTATTTTTTTAGATAATATACTATTTGTGTATATTATTTACAGTTCTATTTTATAATTTATTTCACCATTTTGAAACAAATATTTTACGCTAAATTCCCTTGTACATCGACAGAATAAGGGAGTTTTCGATATTAGGAAGCTTCCGAACCGCAACAACGGATCGTGGCAAAGAGTTTGCGTGTTATACAGCATTGAAATTGTACGAATATCATATTTGGGCCAACGAGCAGCTTTTCGCCCATCTGGAGCAGCTTCCGAAGGATGCGTACCATACGGAATTGACGAGCATATTTCCGTCCGTGTCGCAAACGTTAGCGCACATTTACTTATTCGATCAGCTCTATATGTCCGTGCTCTCGGAAGCTCCGAATGAGAATATTTTTTCGAAGATTCCGGGCTGGACAGAGGAAGCGAAGGGCAAATCAGTGGATGAAATGCGGCGGCTGTTCGCCGATGTCGCCGAACAGATCCTCGAGCTTCTGCGGCGTACGCCTGACCCGGACAAGGCGATGACGATCGTGCATCCCAAACACGGTCGTCTCGATACGCATTTCTCCGAGACCCTTCGGCATGTGGTCAACCATGGGACCTATCATCGGGGCAATGTGACTGTGATGCTGCGGCAGCAAGGGTATACCGCGGTCCCGACCGATTACATGTTTTATTTGTTGAAATTGCAGGAGAATCAGCGATAAACGAGGGATTGTTTTTAATGGGCAGATGATCTAAAACAAGCTAGCTCCTCGCTCGATCAAATAAGACTGAGTGGGGGGCCATTCTTATTCTGGGGATACTACATAATGGATAATGGACGGGCATCTCTCTTGAACGGGAGCTGTTTAAGGGCCGCAACCTGGGGTTGCGGAGGGATGTAACCAATGCGTTCTTTTCATTTGCATGCAGGAGAACTACTATTGTCTTATATATTGCAGGAAGGCTGTGCTGTTATGATCTTTGGTGAGAAGTTAAAAACGGAGAGAAGCAAAAAGGGCTGGACACAGGAAGAGCTGGTTGAGAAGCTGTATGTAAGCCGACAATCGGTGTCGAAATGGGAGAATGGTCAGAACTACCCGAGCATTGAAATTATTATTAAAATAAGTGATCTGTTTGGTGTAACCATCGATGAGCTATTAAGAAGCGACGAAGAGTTAACGAAGCAGGTGATCAAAGAAAGCAAGCAGCTGGCTCATCCGAAATTAAAGTTCCTATTTGATGTCTTATTTTTAGCAGGTGTTCTTCTACTGGTGACCAAGCTAGGCGTCCTCCTTCTCAATAAAGTTACCCCAATGGACGTTACATGGCTTGGTGGGACATTTCTTTGGAATTTTGGGCCGTTGATTCTAATGGTCGTTGCGGGAATCGGATCCGGCATCCTTAAGGAAAAATACAAACAAGACTGAAGGATTTTAAAGTAGATAGGAGAGGTAATAATGGGAAATACGGATAAGTTTGAAATGATAGCTAATGTATATGACACCTCTGAAAGAATTCAAATCGCAAAGGTATCATCTGATGCCATCCGTGAATATTTAGTTGACGCTAAGAGTAAGAAAGCTATTGATTTCGGGTGTGGAACGGGTCTTGTCGGAATGAACTTGCTGAACGAGTTTGATTCTATGCTTTTTATGGATACCTCACCGAACATGATTAATCAAATCCAGCAAAAAATTTCTGACTCTAACATTCAGAATGTCGATACATTATGCTTTGATTTTGAAAAGGAAGGTCTACAGGATTTGCACGCTGATTATATTTTTATGGCTCAGGTTCTCCTCCATATTCATGATGCTGAATTAGTTTTATCCAGATTATTCGATGTTCTAAATGAAGGAGGACATTTGCTAATCATGGATTTTGATAAAAATGAAAAAGTAGTATCCGATATCGTTCATAACGGATTTAATCAAGCGGAGCTGGCTGACATTATGACTAGAATAGGGTACAGGGATGTCCAATCCAAAACGGTTTACAATGGAAGTAAAATATTCATGGGACAAGATGCATCTATGTTTATTCTTGATTCTCAAAAATAAAACATTTACTAAAAGGCCACCCGTAAAGGACAATGTCATTAAGTTAAGGTGCTGAACCAAATAACTATGTAAAAGAGCAGGTTATCGAAAGATAGCCTGCTCTTTTTTTGCGTGAAAAAGATTAAAAGAACTTGACAAGCA